>NZ_JANQDG010000007.1:0-34299 GCF_029891665.1 Anabaenopsis sp. FSS-46
TCTAAAGCTAAAAATATCAGTGTTGAAGGGTTGGTAAATGGGGGTATTCTGTCTGCTGAAGGTGGAAAAGTCCGACTATTGCGCCGCGCAGAGTTACCAGAGAATTGCAACCTCATGGGGTGTAATTGGTTGATTACCCAACACCTAATCTACACCCTAGATAAAAAAGGAGAAACCGGCGCAGCGGCGGTATTATCTAAATATAAGGGTCAGTGGGAAATCTTAAAAGATTTAACCTATCGCTTATATAACATTTGTGATAAAAAAGCCTGGACACAGGAGGCGACTGCTTACAACAGCTTAGTAATTTCCTGGTCAGAAATTTGTCGCCTAGCAGCTCAAAGCCGACCAGACACCCTACAGGGAGAATTGTTTTAACCACCTAATACAGATCCCCGACTTCTAGATAAATTATACTAGAGGACTCACATACTGTGAGAAGTCGCGGAGATAAACCACATACATGATTTCCTAGTCGGATTCATCCGACTTCAGCTTTCAGACAGGGGTTTTAAACCCCTGGCGTCCTCGGTAGCATCAAACGGCGTTTTAAACCCCTGGCTCCTACATATAGCAGGGGGCAGGGGGAAGCCTTGAAACGCTTGAATTTCAACGGTTTTATCTTTTGTTTGTGTCCTAACCACCTTGGCGGTTGCTATACATCAGCTTCAGGCGATCGCCCTACACAGATACCCGACTTCTAGATAAATTATACTAGAGTATCCCGCATACCGAAAGAAGTCGGGGAGCTAGATCATATAGATAATTTTCCAGGGGTTTTTAAACCGCAGTCTGGCGCTTGGGATACTTTTTAGAACCTTCAACTAGCTGATAAAGCTTGCTTTCAAACTTCTGTGTACAGGCAGACCAATCATATTCAATAATAGAAGGGCGAGCTTGTTGAGTGATTTCTTCTTTCAGTTGGGGGTTACCAAGAATTGTTACTACCTTATACGCAAAATCTCGTAGATTGTTGGGTTGAGCTAAAAAGCCATTCACACCGGGAAAAACTTGCTCTGAGGTGGAAGGTGCAACCACAGCTACTACGGGGGTACCAGAAGCCAAAGCTTCGTTATTTGTAGTGCAGAAATTCTCGGTTACAGAAGGGTTAACAAATACATCTGCACGAGCAAACCAACCTAACAGTTCTGTACCATGGGACTCACCCCAGATAGTAATACCAGAGCCAAACTTTTGCGATCGCCGGCGCAATTCTTTATCCATTGGACCACTACCGACAATGACTAAATGCACATCTGGAATTTCCGCCGCAATCAGGGGGAACATATCTATAAGTTGGGTGACGTTCTTTTCTGCGGTAATGCGCCCCACAAATAATATCGTGGGTCTGTGGTCATGGGGAATGGGGTTATAAATGATATTACGCGGGTGAAATTTTTGACAGTCAATTCCTTGATAAGGAACATATTCACCGCGGATGCAATTTAGGCGCTGATACTTCTGGAGTTGTGCTTGGGAAGGAAATAAATTGACATCATAGACTTGGGTAGATTGTTTAACTAAAAGGGGGATAATCGGACGCATTAATTGGAAAAATAGATTACCCAAATAGTATTGGATGTAAGCCACAATATCGGTGTGGAAAATAGAAATAATGGGGGTGCGGGTTTTTTTAGCGTATTCCACCCCAATAGGGCGGCCATAACCTTGCAAAAATAGTGAATAAAAGCCTCGCATTTGCGGTGCTTCTTCTACTACTATAATATCGGGTTCAAATTTTTCTAATAACTTGGTATCACTCCAATGGCGATAGTGTAATGGTTGGGGTAAGGACTTATAAAAAATTAGTGGTTTTGTGGGGAAAGAATAAGCAGAAAAGTTAGGAAAATGCTCTAACTCTTCGAGTCCTGACATGGGGCGCTTACCCACATTTTTCGGGTACTGATCATTAATTTCTGGGTGGACAAGAAAGACCTCATGGCCCTGTTGTAGTAACCAGCGTACCCGTTGGTGGACTGCAACTGAAACCCCGGTCAAAAAAGGTGCATATAATCCTGTAAATAGCGCAATGCGAAGGGGTTGCTTGTTCATGATTTGAGTTGATTTTTATATTTGTGTGCCAAAAGAATCATGTTTTTACACATGATTCCTGTTCGGCTTACATATCAATTGAGGGAAATATTTGATGCACCTGGTTGTTCTGATGGGTGGTAAGGGCGGTATTCAACTAGCTGAATCTTCCAGGGACTTTGGAATTTATAGGTAATACCCCGCCACTTAACTTTTGACATCCGCAGGGAAGAGAGAAATACTAATCCATAAACCCATTGTGTTAAAGGAATTGCCATTAACATCTTGAAAATTACGGTCATGGATAATTGGGTGTGGGGTTGATGATGAGAGCGAATGACTAACTGTACTGCGCGCTCTAAAAAAACTGTAATTAGCAGTAGTGAGAGTACATAGCTGGTATAGTAGCTAAAGGATAATATGGCAGGATACCATTGTCCAGTTAGGAAAGCTGCTACAAACAATACACTCAAAAGAGTAGGAAACAAGATAGTTAAAATCGCGTTACCCACTACAGCTAACCAGTGGTGGTGATAAAGTCGGCAAAACAGTAGTTGGCGCTGCATCCAGGATTTTAAGGCAGATAAATTGCACTCTTCCTGATTCAGCATGATTAAAGAGGGGACAAATTTAATCCGCAGTTTATGTTTACCCAAGATGTCACCCATCATGGTATCTTCACAGAAAGCTTTTCCCCAGTGATCTAGCAATTTTGTTTGTTCCAGGACTGTTGTTTTTAGCGCTAAAGTTCCACCCCAGGGGATACCATATATGTACATCTGTACTACCGCTGAGATGTTCCACATATATCTAACTATAGTTCCCCAATGGTTACCTTTAGGTACATACCAACGATTACCGGTTGTCGCGCCAATCTTGGGGTCTGCTAAGGGGGTGACCAATTCACGCAGCCAATGAGGATGAACAATGGTATCAGCATCTACTAAGGCGATCGCCTGGTAGGAAGGGTCTAACTCAGTAATGGCTTGGATGATACAGCTACATTTGAGACTGCAATTTTTGCGGATAATTCTCAAAGGGCTGATGTCAACATTAGCCGCTCCATGCTCCTGGACTGTATGAGTAGCAACAGCCCATGCTGGATCTGACATACGATCAACGACCACTTTTAAATCATACTCTGGGTAATTCTGATTCAAAAGTGCCTTTAAACAATCACTCAAAAACGGGTCAGCACCACGGAGGCAGAGAATCACTGCTGTTTTAGGTAATTCTTCATCTGGTAACAGAGTTCTGTTGTATGACTGTAGATACCATAAGAAGACTAACATAAAAAACACTTGAACAGCCAGGCCAACGGTTAAACATTTGCATAGGAATATTACTAATTCATTCATCTTTAGTTCCTACGCTGTGATTGACCTTGGGCAATGAAGTAGAGCAATGGAAGTGACGGTCTTGTTACTCAGTCAAAAAGCATAATTGACATCAAAGAGAAATCTGACCATCAATGGGCTGATCTAGGGTATCATAGGGATGGTATTCAAGTAATCGAATATTCCAGGGGTTTTCTACACGATAAATAATACCACGCCATTTAACTGTTGACATCCCTAGGGAAGCTACTAAAGCTAACCCATATACCCACTGTGTCAGAGGAATAGCAAGGAAGATTTTCCTGACTATATCCATTGATAATTTTGTAGTTGGTTGACCATGGGCGCGAATTACTTGACTGACTCCTAACTCTAAAATCAGGGTGATTAAGAGTAATCCCACAGTATAAATGCAATAGGTAGTTAACAGTAAAAACGCTAAGTCCCATTGTGTATCTAGCAACGATAACACAAACAATACTATTGCCACACAAGGAAACAGAATACTAGAGACAGCATCGCCAATGATGGCTAACCAAGAGGGATGGTAAAGTCTACAGTAGAAGAGTAGGCGCTTAAGAGATTCTATGAAGCCAAGTAACTCGCACTCTTCGCGATTGAGCATAATTAGAGAAGGTACAAACTGAACTCGCAACCCATGTTCTTTGAGGATATTGTGCATCATAAAATCTTCCCCCAAAGCTTCGCCCCATTTATCTAGCAGACCTGTTTGGTGTAGTACATCTGTTTTAATTGCTAAAGTCCCACCCCAAGGAACTCGGAACAAGTACATTTGCACAACAGTAGATACATTACCTATATAGCGGACTAAAGACCCCCAATACTTACCAGTGGGTACAAACCAACGATTACCGGTGGTCGCTCCCACTTGGGGATGAGCTAGAGGACTGACTAGTTGACGTAGCCAATGAGGGTGAACAATGGTATCAGCATCTACTAAGGCGATCGCTTTGTAGGAATCATCCAATTCTGACACAGCTTGTAACAGGGAACTGCATTTAAGACTGCAGTTGTGTCGGATAACCCTTAGTGGGCTGATTTCTACGTTCGTGGCTCCTTGTGCTTTGATAGTCTCATTAACAAGCCAAGCTGGATCTTCCTGACTATCAATAATCACCTTTAAATCATATTCTGGATAATCCTGATTTAATAGTGCTTCCACACAGTTAGACAAATAAGGATCGGCTCCCCGTAGACAAAGAATCACCGCCGTTTTGGGTAACTGTTCATCGGCTGATAAATTTGGGGATTTTGATGATCTGAGGTAGAATAGAAAAACCATTGCTAAACACATTTGAATAGCCAGCCAACCCAGCAGAGACTGAGTAATGAATATCGTCAACTCTTTCATATATAGTATTTCCCATGCTCGTGAGGTACAAAGTTGTTTAGTTTCAGGGAACAGGGAATAGGGAACAGGGAACAGGGAACAGGGAACAGGGAATAGGCAATTGATGTGTACTTCATTAGCCTGAAAAAGGCTATATAGTAGTCTCCGGCGGTTTTTGCCTTGTGTAATAGCGACTCATCCCGATCCCCCATCCCTATTCCCCCTTATGAATCCAGGGAATATTTCATCAAAATGTTGATGGTGGTATTTTGATTTCGTATTAGTAAAAAGCTGGCATTATGAAACTTGGGTGTACCAGTAACAATTGAAACTGTGGGGTTTTGGGAAATACCAAAACCTTCTTGAGGTATACCCAGAAAGTCTTTATTAAGCTTGCGATCGCCATTTTGATCATCCATGACGGCCACTGCATAATTTCCCGGCTTCAAGCCGGAAAAAACATGAGTTAAACTTCCCCCTGTAGACTCCACACAAGCGCTTTTGACAACTGCATTAGTATTGAAGGGAAAACCTTTATGACTAGAGTAAACACCCATACAAATCTCACCCTTTTGATTATTAATACCATCGACTACAACTGTTAATGTTGTAGTAGGTTTGGCGTTGACTGTTTTGGCAAAGCTAATACTCAATAAAGTAGCTAGGATTAAACGACTCAGATGTGTGATTTTCAACATATTTACCTGACATGAAAAGGTGATTTTACTTTGAACCATTGATGACAACAGTTGCTCTTAGGAGTGATTAGCTGTTTTATATAAAGAAAATACTATTTGAGGAGTCTTTAGTAAATCTTTAAGCAACAGATATTCATAGCCTTGCAACTGCTGATAAATGCTGATGTGGCAACGTAGACGCTGCTCAAGACTCAGTGGAAATAGCCAAACAGAGCGCATATATTCCCAAACTATTCTCCAATGTGGCAATAAGATTTTGCCCTTATTAGCTGAGTCAAACCACAGGGCATAAGCATACAAATCAGGTAAAATTCTCCGATGATCTTGAGATTTTCCTTGGTTCAACAAATGATAATTGGGAAAGTACATACTCAATGACTGTCCCGAATGGCTTCTAGCAAAAAATAAGTATTCTGGGATTTCGTAAAATTCCCCCAGCAAACCAATCCTTAATAATAAAATGCCATCTGCAGTACCATAACTCCCCATAGGTGGTACTTTCCTGAGAGCGCTAGCGCGAATTACTCCATATAACTGATAGCACAGATGTTTACTGAGTAACTCATGAAAGCGCTCATGGGGTTGTGGTGAATCAGTCTTGAGGTGAATATTGTAGTTGTCCAGAAAATTACCATTCTCATCGATAAAACATACATGAGAATGAGACAAAATTACCTTTGGGTTATGATCAAGTACCTCCACACATTTGATCAGAAAGTCTGGGGCGTGTAAATCATCATAAGCCGCCCATTTAAAGTATTCACCCACAGACAAATCAAACACACGATTGAAGTTACGCGCACAACCAAGATTAATTTGATTACGATAGTAACGAATCCGTTGATCTTGCGCTGCATAACCCCGACAAATGGCTTCAGTTTGATCTGTAGAAGCATTATCTGAGATAATCAACTCAAAATCTGCAAAGGTCTGAGCCAAAAGTGAATCCAGGGCTGCTTTGATAAATTTCTCGCCATTGTACACAGGTAATCCGATACTTAACTTCGGCTTGTTGCTCATATAGTATGATGTTTGGTAAAATGGCGAAACAAAAACTATTTACCTATCTTTTCGATATCAGTGGTCTGCAGCCATGCTTGTGTAAGCCTCAAACCATCTTCCAGGTCAATTTTTGGCTTGTAATCTAATAGAGTTTGGGCTTTAGCAATGGCATAAGCATAAGGACGACTCATAAAATCTACAGATTCTGGTAGGATGTCAGCCTTTTTGCGAAAAAGTTTTTGTCCTTGGGCGCGGAGTTTAAGAAATAACTTCATTTCATCTTTGGGTAAAGACATAGGCGCAGATAAACCTTCCATTGCTGCTAAACGCAGAAAATATTCTTTCCAGGAGGTGTGTTGACCATCGGTAATGTTAAATACTTCACCGTAGGTTTCTTTTGCAACTGCAAGAAAAATCGCCTCAATCAAGTTATCTACATATACATGATTCATTACACCCTGACCATCGTTAGCATAGGCGAATAATTTTTGACGCATCATTAAAATTGGTCGCACTACCCAAGCAGGACTTCCCGGACCATAAACATCTCCAGCGCGGATAATAATTACACCAAAATTTGGGGGAGAATTCAGGGGTAAAAGCTCGGTTTCGGCTTCTATTTTGGTCTGACAGTAGGAATTATTCTCCCCCGATAGTGTCCCAGTTTCTGTCACACCATCAGGATAATTAAAGCCATATACCATTACACTAGAAAGATGGACAAAAGTTTTCACACCAGCATTTTTAGCGGCTTTGGCTATATTCAGGGTACCGCCAACATTAACGCTACGAAATTCTTTAATTGAGCCGCCTTCTTGAGCAATTTGAGCAGTATGTAAAACAATATCTACACCTTGACAGACTTTTTGAGCAATATTAGCATCTGTAATCTCACCGACAATGATCTCAATACCTAAATCTTGGGTTGTTTTGTTGACATGAGGAGAACTTTGTAGTCCTCTAACTTTCATTCCTTGGGCTATGGCTAATTCAGCCGCACGACAACCGATAAAGTCATCAATACCAGTGATTAAGAGAGTTTTATTTTGCAGGTTCATGGAGATATCAGGAATGGTTAAATTACTTAATAGTCTGGTCTAGAATATATCAGCAGGGTCTGCGGAACGAAGTTTATTAATAGCTAGTGACCCTGAAGTAATGCACATGAGCACTGCTGAAACTAAAACGATGATGGCATTATTCGCAGTCATCATGATAGGTAACTTGGTCGCTTCCATAGCAAAACTATATAAGCCTATGGAGAGGATAAAACCTGGGATATAACCCAACACAGCCAGGATTAATGCTTGCTGAAAAACTACATTTAGTAAATATCCATTAGCATATCCAATCGCTTTTAAGGTTGCGTAGGCAATTAATTGATTAGCAATGTTGCTGTAAAGGATTTGATAGACAATGACAACACCGACCACAGAAGCCATAGTTAGCATGAGGTTGAGTATAAAACCGATGGGTGTTCTCACGGACCAATACTCTCTCTCAAAATCAATAAAGCCTTGACGAGTAAAGACTTGGACATCATTGGGTAAACTGGCGGTTAATTGTTGCAAAACTGCATCAGGATTTGTGCCGGGTTTAAGGGTAATGACACCAATATCAATCATGTCTGCGGGGCGAGTATTAGGATTGATCCTAAAAAAAGTGGAATCACTGACAATTAAGTTACCATCAACACCAAAAGAAGGACCTAAGCTAAATAATCCCCCGACTCTGACTCTGTAACCAATGGCAGCATCAAAGGCGAATATTTCAATTGTCTGCTCAGTATTTCCAGCAGTAAAATTACTGGCGATGGGGCCAAATTCTGGGCGGGAAATGCGATCAAAAAGGACGATATCGGGAATTTTGAGCTTGTCTAAATTGGTGGCAACTTCTGGTATATTGAATACAGATTTTCCTGGGTCAAAGCCAATTACATAGATAGAATATTTCTCGCCACTGGCGGGATTTTTTAATTTGGCAAATTGCAAATATATGGGGCTAACTGACTCTACACCATCATAACCCAAGGTTTGGTATAAACGACCGCGGGAAAAACTTTGACTTGCGGTCAAGGCTTTATATTGGGAACTAACTAAAAATAAATCCCCTTGAAGATTTTGATGCAGTGCAGTGGCGCTAGAATAAAGCGCATCTTGAAAGCCCAGCTGGATAAATGTCAGCAGCACAATAAAAGCAATTCCACCTACAGCTACTAAAAACCTAACTTTTTGTTGGGCTAGCTGTAGCCATGCTAAGGGAATTTTTAAGTTCATGGTTTAATACCATTGGGTTTTGTAGTCTCGAAGGGTGTGTAATTAGATTTGAATGGCAACATCCACTTGTAAGTTAGTTAAACGGTCTACCCGTTGACTATCTGCGGGGTCATTAATGCTAATTTTGACTGCCACTATTCTGCGGTCTGTATCTGCGGCGGGATTAAGACTGAAGATACGTTGTCTGTCAACTTGCCAACCGATTTCGTTGACTGTTCCCTGTATTTTGCCGGAAAATGCGTTACTGGTAATGGTGGCTGTTTGACCTAAATTTACTTTTTGAATATCAGTTTGATACACTTCTGCAATTACATACATTTGAGATATCTTACCTATCTCAGCAAATCCATTGCTGCTAATGGCTTCCCCAGTTTTAGTATGAATTTTCAGAACTTTACCATCTATGGGAGATTTGAGGTAAGTTAATTCTTGATCTGCTTTGGCTTGTTTGATAGCAGTTACAGCACTATTAACTTCAGCTTGTGCCAATTGTACATCAACAGTACGTACTTCTGTTAAACTGTTAAGTCTGGCTTTGGCTTGTTTGATTTGCTCTTGGAGTGTATTTTCAGTTCTCTTGAGGTTGGCTTTGGCTTCTTTGAGCTGCTCTTGTAGGGTCTGGAGTTGCAAAGCTTTAGTATCTGCTAAGGAGGCGGGAATAGCACCCTCTGTGTATAACTGTTGATATCGATTGTTTTCGGTTTGGGCGTTGTTTACTTGGGCTTGGAGGCGGTTGATTGTGGCTTGTTGAGCTGCAATGTCCCCTTTTAATTGGGACTCTAAACCTGCGATCGCAGCTTTTTGGGCGGCAATATCTCCGGGTTTAGCGCCAGACTGGACTTGTGCTAGTTTAGCTTTAGCAATTTCTAGTTGGTCTAAAGCCTGTTGCAGTGCCGCAGTGGAACGCTGATGATTTTCTAGATATGCCAATACTTGACCGGCTTTGACTGCTTCTCCTTCCCTAACTAAAGTTTTTTCTAGCCGCACACCGTTGACTGAATTGGGTGCAGATAAATTAATTACTTCCCCTTCAGGTTGCAAACGTCCCAAAGCTGTTACCGCCTGTTTTACAGGAGCAGCCTGGGGTAAATTTTCCGGAGAAGTTGTCACTTCCTGGCTAAGTCGATTTTGTGAAAAGCTGTAAATTACTAATCCAGTGGCTAAACTGATACAAGCCGCCACAATGATCCGCCACCGCCCTCGGGGTTTAATGAGTAACAGGCGTTGTTTGTTTGCTGCCATATTTTTATTCCAATTGTGCTATGCCAGGGACAGCCTAAATGGCCAGATGATGTGAACGTAATCAACGGTTTGACTTAAGTAAACTCAGCGGTGTAATTGGTTCTATATAAATTGTTGTACGCCTATACAGCTGCCTTAAATTCCTAGATGATCCGCAAACTTTAATGATGGTGTCACTGCAAATCTTCCTTAGTTTTATCCTAATTTCATCTCAAATGAAGTAGTGTAAATTACAATATATGTGCTAAAAGGTCTAAATTTCCGGACTCATGTAGTGCAGAGAAACCTTAACCAGGAAAACCTGTATAATCTCGTGTTTAATCATTGCAGAAAACTATCATCTTGTCAATGTGAATTTAGATTTATTGTTTACGGATTGGGTATACTGAGGCTATATACTTAATGGTATTTTTTACCTGTAGGGAAGTTGAATAACTATGGCTACAGTTCCTGTAAATAAAATCCGCATTGGTCGTAACCGCCGTCCGGTTAAAGGCGACAAGGTAAATGAGTTGAAGGAGTCCATTCAGACTAATGGTTTATTAAACCCGATTACCGTGGATCAACAGCTAAATTTAATTGCGGGTTTGCATCGCTTGACAGCTTGCAAACTTTTGGGGCTAGAAACTGTTGAATGTCATATTGTCAACTATGAAAACTCCGACCAGTCCCGGTTGGCAGAAATTGACGAGAATTTGATTCGTAATGAGTTAGAACCCCTGGAACGTTCAGAATTGTGGTGGGAGCGAGACCAAATTTTAGAGCGGATGGGGGTTAGGGCTAAGGTGGGCGATAATCAATATACCACTAAAGGTGGTGAAACCGTTTCACCACCCCTCAAGCGCACTGTGGAGTTAGCCAAAGAAGTGGGCTACTCTGAACGCACCTTTCAGCATGGTAAGCAGATTGCTAAAGGTATCCACCCAGAAGTTAAAGAAATTATTAAGGGTTCCCCAATTGCTAATAGTCCTACAGCACTACTGAAGATAGCTAGGGCTGGTAATCAAGAACGTGTGTTGGCCGAAGAATCTCATCAGGCTTGGAGTCAGCAACAGGTCAAGGGAGACCAAGCAGAATCAACACGATTAGCTCAAGTAATTGTGGAAGCCAGAGCCAAGCAAAAAGAGTTACAGTTATTAGCTTACAAAAGTGCTATAGCCCAAAGGGAGGCTAAGTTAGCACTTAAAAAAGGCCAACCCCAGCCAGAATCAGCTATTGCTACTCATGACCCCAGTGTGAAACTCGGTGAACAATGGATGCTAGACCGGCATTTACTGTATTGTGATCATACTGCTAGTTTAAATTTTAGAAACCTGTTACCATCAGATGCAGCCTTAGCGATCGCCACCCTTTCCCCCACTTGGGAGCATAATTACTTGGTCGATGAGGCGCGGGTGGTGGCGGTGTTGCGTTCACCGGGTCATATTTATGATTTTTACCGCCATAGCCAAATGCCCTTTCAATATGAATTAGTTCTTGGTAATGTTTATGTGGGCATTTTTTCCCATCAATCCATATCTCAGCCACAGACACCAATTAATGTTGATGGGGTTGAGGGTATTGTCAACTACTTAATTAATTTATATACCCATCAGCATAATTTTGTCATTGCTCCGTTTATGGGAAACGGTGAAATTCTCATTGCTTGTGAAAGAATGGCGCGCATCTGTTTTATTGGCGATGAAAATCCCCAATTGGTCAATCGGGGAATCATCCGCTGGCAACAATGGACTGGTAAAGTACCCCATAAAATACCATTGCCGTCTTAGTTGTGATCTTGTGAAAAAACAATAATATCAGTCTGTAACAGCTTTGTCAGATATTAATAAATGTCCTCATAATTGTGGTGATTTATAAGAAATAAATTTTGTTTATTATGCACCATCTGATAATTTAATATTTGCTTTAGAAATTACGATTATTGTCACTAGGTAATTTTAGGTTTAGTAATTCTCTCATCTTTGCCGTTAATTATCATGTTCTTCTGAAAAATCCAGGCAAACATTTATGCAGTTGATTTATGTATTTATTTTCATTAACTTACTTCTATATATATACGTGCTGACATAAAAACAATGATTTATAAAGAATTTAGCTGATTATTTTACTATGTATTAGACATAAATTATACTTATATGCGGCGATGTTTTCCCGTCCCAAACCAGCCAGAATCTAGTTTTTTTATAAAAATCAGTTAAACCAATGATTTAGTTTCTGTGAATCATGCTATTCTTTTTATTAATTCAGACGATTCAAATCGGTAAGGAAATTAGTTATTCTGTGGAAAATTAAAAAAGCAAAACTAAACCTAACCGCCATGGCATCACCTGATAAGTGTGTGAGTATTTCTACAGAAAACTACATTAATTCAGAATTAAGGGGGATGTTTTTTCTGTAACGAAATTGTCAACTTTTCTGGGTCAAATTGCTTAAAATAAATTATCTGGACGCTGAAACTGTCTATGGCATTTATCAAGATACAGAACGTTGTGATTAACACCAGCTACATTGCTGCGGTTAGGCTAGATACCCAAACTAGTTTGGGCGAAAAAAGCGTTTCTGTTCTAGTGGTTACTCCTCAGTTTCCCCTCATCCAGTGGGATACAATTGCTGAAAATCTCTACCATTACGAATGGATGGAATTCACGGGTCAAGCAGCTAACGTACTCCGAGACTATTTTTCTAGTTTCAACAATGTCATTGACCTATTACCTCAATATCAAGAATCCAGTGCTGTATAACATGATTTCAAAAATGCTGTATTTCAAAATTAATTAGGGTGACAAAATTGTTATTTTACAAACAAGCAATTACAGCATATTTCATGTAAGTAGGAATTACCTAACCCACAAGAAGAATCATATTCAAATGTCTAATTCTGAGCAGCAACCAGATGTCATTTGACTTCTTAATTATGAATTAGGAATTGCTACAGATTCGCCACAGGAGCAATCATAATTCACACTACTTAACAACAGTATATGCCCTATGTCTGCTTATTCAATTGATACGGCCATGGCAGAGTTGGAGAGCCTTATCAACAGTGTTGAGAAAACTTTGATTAGGTCAATAGAGGAAAAAAAATCGCACCAGGAGAAACCCATGTCAGTTAATAAGATTAATAGAAAATTACAACAAAACCCCATAGCCATTGTCGGGATGGCTTCGCTCTTACCTCAAGCTAGGAACTTACAGGAATACTGGCAGAATATCGTTAACAAAATTGATTGTATTACTGAGGTTCCCCCCACACACTGGAGCATCGAAGATTATTACGACCCTAACCCCAGAACCCCTGAGGACAAAACCTATTGTAAACGCGGTGGGTTTATTCCCGAGGTAGATTTTAACCCCATGGAATTTGGTATTCCTCCGAGCATTTTAGAAGTGACTGATATTTCTCAGCTATTAAGTTTAGTCATAGCTAAAGAAGCAATGGAAGATGCTGGCTATGGCGACTCTCGGGAGTTTAGCCGTGAAAATGTCGGGGTAATTTTAGGCGTGGCCATGGCCAAGCAATTGGGAATGCCACTTTCAGCCCGGTTAGAGTATCCTGTTTGGGAAAAGGCACTTAAAAGCAGTGGTATTTCCGATGAAGATACCCAAAAAATTATCGAAAAAATCAAAAGCGCCTATATCAAGTGGGATGAAAATGCTTTCCCTGGGATGCTAGCTAACGTCGTTGCTGGACGCATTGCTAACCGCCTCAACTTTGGGGGGACAAACTGTGTAGTTGATGCTGCTTGTGCTAGTTCCTTTGGCGCTCTGAAAATGGCCATTAGTGAACTGGTGGAATATCGGGCTGATATGATGCTCACAGGTGGTGTGGATACTGATAACACCATCATGGCTTACATCTCCTTCAGTAAAACACCGGCGGTTTCCCCCAGTGAAAATGTCAAGCCCTTCGACGCTCAATCTGATGGGATGATGCTCGGCGAAGGTATTGGGATGATTGTTCTCAAACGCCTGGAAGATGCCCAACGGGACAATGATAAAATTTACGCAGTCATTAAAGGTATTGGTACTTCTAGCGATGGTCGCTACAAGAGTATTTATGCTCCCCGCAAGGAAGGCCAAGTTAAAGCCTTAGAACGGGCTTATGATGATGCTGGTTTTTCCCCCGCTACAGTAGGGTTAATGGAAGCCCACGGTACTGGAACAATGGCTGGTGACCCCACGGAGTTCGGTTCTTTAAAGGACTACTTTAGCAAACATGATTCCCAAAAACAGCATATTGCTTTGGGTAGTGTCAAGTCCCAAATTGGACATACTAAAGCCGCTGCTGGGGCTGCAAGTTTGATTAAAACAGCTTTGGCTCTGCATCACAAGGTTTTACCCCCAACTATTAATATTACTCAGCCGAATCCTAAACTGGATATCCAAAATTCTCCCTTTTATTTGAATACTCAAACCAGACCTTGGATCAAGGCCGACGGGGAACCCCCAAGACGCGCTGGTGTCAGTTCTTTCGGTTTTGGTGGCACAAATTACCACGTGGTTTTGGAAGAATACGAAACCCCAGAAAACCTTCCCTACCGTTTACATGGTACCGCCCATGAGGTGCTGCTGTTTGCCGATAACCCCCGACAACTTTTGAGTAAGTGTCAAGAAACCCTCGGTAAGTTGCAAGGGGATGGTGGTGATAGACATTTTGCGGCTTTAGTCAAAGAGTCCCAATCTTTGGAAATTCCTTTGGCGGCTCCTAGGGTGGGGTTTGTGGCTGAAAATGTCCCAGAAGCCTGTAAGTTGATGCAAGTTACTATTGACTGGCTCCAACACAAAGCTTCCGCACCTGCTTGGGAACATCCCCAGGGGATTTATTACCGCTCCTCTGGAATGGAGTTGGGGGGAAGGGTGGTTTCTCTGTTCTCTGGACAAGGTTCGCAATATTTGGAAATGGGGCGCGAAGTGGTAATGAATTTTCCTACCATGCGCCGTTTACATGGGTGTATGGATAGTTTATTACTCAAGGATAATTTACAGCCACTTTCGGATATTGTCTTCCCCCGTCCCGTTTTTGATGAGGCGGAGAAAAATGCGCAAGTTGCAGCACTGCAACGCACAGAATATGCTCAACCCGCTATTGGGGTGTTTAGTGCCGGTTTGTATTCTATTTTGCAACAAGCTGGCTTTAAATCCGATTTTGTCGCCGGACACAGTTTTGGTGAACTGACTGCTTTGTGGGCTGCAGGGGTTTTGAGTGAGCAGGATTATTTGTTTCTAGTCAAGTCTCGAGGTCAAGCTATGGCTGCGCCTAAAGACCCAGACCACGATGCGGGAAGTATGTTGGCGGTGAAGGAGGATATGAGCAAGGTTGCTCTGGTGCTGCGCAAGTTTCCCCTGGTGACGATCGCTAATTTTAATTCCCCTACTCAAGTGGTTTTGGCAGGACCAACCGCAGAGATCACTAAGGTCAGACAAGCTTTACAACAGGAGGGTTGTTCTGCTGTGTTGTTACCTGTGTCCGCAGCTTTCCACACTCCCCTGATTGCTTTTGCTCAAAAGTCTTTTGCGATCGCCACTAAGTCTGTTAAATTCAATCCGCCTCAAATTCCTGTCTTTACTAATGTCACGGGTAAACTCTATCCCCAAGACTCCCAAGGTATTCAAAAAATCTTGGAAAGTCACTTGGCTAACTCGGTGATGTTTAAACAGGAAATTGAAAATATCTATGCTGCTGGTGGTTCCTGCTTTGTGGAATTTGGACCGCGCCGCATTCTCAGCAATTTAGTCAAGGATATTTTAGGCGATCGCCCCCATCTGACTATCTCCCTAAACCCCAGCACCCAAAAGAACAGCGATCGCTCTTTACGAGAAGCAGCTGTACAGTTGCGCGTCCTAGGTCTAGCTTTAAAAAACCTTGACCCTTACCAAGTTGAACCTGTACTACCCCCAGTTGAGCAGAAGAAGGCGTTAAATGTCCGTTTAAACGGTGTTAACTATGTTTCGGAAAAAACCAAAAACGCCTTTACTCAAGCTTTGCAGAATGGACATACAGTTAGTTTAACTGGGAACAAGGAACTGTCAACCGCCAAAGAAAATCATACTCATGGACTGGTTACCCAACAACCAGATAATTTACCTGAATTGACTGCACCCACTCCCTCCCCATTACATACCTCTGATCATTCCGCACCCCATCCTGTTAGCAGTCCGGAGACCAAGATGCAACCAACACCAGAAAAACCTGTCAATTACCAAACAGCCCTAGAAAGTTTAGAATACCTCCTTACCCAGTTCCAACAGAATCAAACTGAAAATTTACAAGTCCACGGGACTTATCTGCAACATCAGATGGAATACACCAAGGCGTTTTTCCAATTGATGCAGCAACAGAACGCTGTGTTTAATCACAGCAAATCTCTGGCAGAAGCAGCACAACTTCAAGTATTTGTCAAGCAAAGTCTCGAACGTGGGATGATGCAGTTTCACACTCACCAAGGTGAAACCCTGCGCATTCATGAACGATACCTTTTGGAACAGTTAGAATACTCCAAAAACTTTTTCCAACTTATACAACAAGAATATTCTCACATTATTTCCGCTGATTCTGTAGCTACAACTCAGGAGCATAGCCAGGAAACTATACCCCAGCCTTCTGCAAATATACCCAAGACTCTCGAATCTATCTCACCAGTCCGGGATCTAAATACAGAACCTGTAATTCAAACCACTATACCCAAGACTCTCGAATCTATCTCACCAGTCCGGGATCTAAATACAGAACCTGTAATTCAAACTAAACCAGCTGCTCCTCATATTGACCTACCCGACTTGGGTAACAATTTGTTGGCTATTACTAGCGATAAAACTGGTTACCCGGTAGAGATGCTGGAAATGGATATGGATATGGAGGCTGATTTAGGTATTGACTCTATCAAAAAGGTAGAAATTTTAGGTGCATTACAGGATATGTACCCCGAACTACCCCGCCCTAATTTAGAAGAATTATCGGAAAAACGCACCATTGGTCAAGTTGTAGAATATCTGCAATCCCATGTGTCTGGTAATGCTGCTGTAGAAATAACAACCCCTGCTAGCACTCCAGACGTTATACTAGAACCCCCTGTCCTTCCCAGTCCCGTAGATACCACCTCCCCGGTTGTCTCTACTCCCCTCCCCATGGAACTAGAAATAGCAACTACTGATGATTATGCAGATTTGGGTGAAACTTTGTTAGCTATTACTAGCGATAAAACTGGTTACCCGGTAGAGATGCTGGAAATGGATATGGATATGGAGGCTGATTTAGGTATTGACTCCATTAAACGGGTGGAAATATTGGGCGCAATGCAAGAAAAATACCCCAATTTACCCCAACCTAATATTGAAGAACTAGGAGACCTCCGCACCATCGGTCAAATAGTTGATTACCTCCAGAAGCTGGCTGGGGGTGAAAAAAAAAAGTCCCAGTCGCAGTTTAGTTACCAGCCTGTCCAGGTAATTGAGGGGGTAACCAGACGACCTGCTAAACTGCATTTTTTGCCACCCCCCGATAGTTTAGATTTTGCTTTACCAGAGGGATATGTTACCGTGATCACTGATGATGGGTCCCTCACTACTTCCCAACTAGCTCAAAGTTTAAGCGATCGCGGTGGCAAAGTGGTGATCTTAAGTTTCCCCCCTTCTATCGTTCCCCAACAATCCCCTTTACCTGCGGGGGTGAATCGTGTCGTCCTCGCAGATATGACCGAAGAACTACTACAACACAAATTATCTGCGATCGCCACTCACTTCGGCAATATTGGGGCTTTTATCCACATTCATCCCCTATTTACCCCCAATCAACAACCTGCTTACTTACCAGAAGATAAGGCAATTGTCAAGCACATCTTCTTTATAGCTAAACATCTCCAGCAATCTCTCAATCAACTGGCCTGTTATGAACGCAGTTGTTTCTTAACTGTCACTCGTTTAGATGGTGCTTTTGGATTAGAACATACTGTTAATTTCCCAGTTATCGGTGCAGGTTTATTTGGCTTAACTAAGTCTCTCCACTGGGAATGGCCAAGGGTCTTTACTCGCGCTATTGATTTAAGTCCCTATGCAGATCCTCAAATCTCAGCAGCACACATTATCGCTGAATTGCATGACCCCAACCTTTATATCACTGAAGTGGCTTACGGTTCTCAAGGTCGTGTGACTTTGGTCGCTGATTCCCTCCCCTAGGGTTGGGGGTTATATCTCACGCACCAGACGCACACACCCCCCCACATTAGTGCGTCTGTGCAAGTTTCTCATCATAAATTATCAATAACAATAATATGAATACGCAGTCTTCTATGGTTTTTGTTGTTAGTGGCGGTGCTAAGGGTATTACTGCTCAATGTGCGATTCAAATGGCCCAGCACTACCCTTGTAGGTTTATTCTCCTCGGTCGTTCGGAACTTGTGGATGTTGAACCGGAGTTCGCTCAAGACTGTGAGTCGGAGGCGGATTTAAAGAAAGGTATTATGGAGTATCTTCAAGCACAGGGTCAAAAGCCTACTCCTAGGAGTGTTTTGAAGATATATAATCAGATTGCTTCTAGTCGCGAAATTAAGCAAACTTTAGCCAGGTTAGCAGCAACGGGCGCTCAAGCAGAGTATATTAGTGTGGATATCACTAATGTCACAGATTTACAGCAAAAATTAGAATCTGTGGGTACTATTACTGGTATTATTCACGGAGCTGGTAATTTAGCTGATAAATTGATTTCCAAGAAAACTGACCAGGATTTTGAGAAGGTTTATAATGCTAAGGTTCAGGGGTTAGAAAATCTCCTCACCTGTGTAAAACCTGAGCAACTAGAACATTTAGTATTGTTCTCCTCTGTCAGTGGATTTTACGGTAATATCGGACAATCTGATTATGCGATCGCCAATGAAATCCTCAATAAGTCAGCCCATTTAATCAAGCAAAACTATCCTCAGTGTCATGTAGTTGCGATTAACTGGGGCGCTTGGGATAGTGGGATGGTGTCCCCAGAACTGAAAAAGGCTTTTACAGAACGAGGTATTGATATTATCCCGGTGGATGTAGGTACACAAATGTTAGTTAATGAACTACACCCCACCCATCATGATACTACCCAAGTTGTGATTGGTAGTCCCCTTCTTCCCCCCACCACAGAGTTAGATTCTTATCTGCGCACTCATCGTATCCGTCGCCAGATGACACTGGAAGCTAATCCTTTTTTATATGACCATGTGATTGCTGGTACTCCTGTTTTACCTGCTACTTGTGCAATGACATGGATAATTAATACCTGTGAGGAAATGTATCCGGGTTATCGATTATTTAATTACACAGATTTCAGGATTTTAAAGGGGATCACCTTTAATGACACTTTAGCTAAAGAACACACTTTAGAAATAGAAGAAGTTGAGAAAATCAACGGCGAAAAAATTGTCGTTAAAGCCAAAATATGGAGTAAAAACCCCGCGGGAAAAGTCCATTACCATTTTAGCGCTCAACTTAATCTCCATCGGGAAATTCCCCAGCCTCCTAGTTATGAATCTATTAATCTAAATTTAGATGACATTATTAGCGATACCGGTAAAGATTTTTATCAGCATGGAGGCGCTACCCTATTTCATGGACCTTCATTTCAGCAAGTGCAAAGAGTTTTAAATATTACTCAACAAAAAATCACCACAGAATGTTTGTGGACAGAGATCAGCGCCCAAAAACAAGGTCAATTTCCTGTAAAATGGGTAAATCCTTATACAACTGACCTGAGTATGCACGCCCTGTGGATATGGACACAGCACTTTTATGAAGAGGGGTGTTTACCCGGAAAGGTAGAGAAGTTTGAACAGTTTGCCCCTACACCACATAATCAACTATTTTATGTTTCCTGTGAAGTAAAATCTAAAACAGCAAGTAGTGCGATCGCAGACTTTATTATCCACGATAATCATGGTAAAATCTACTCCCAAATGCTGGGGGCTAATGCCATCATTTGGTCAACAAAATTAATGAAAAGTTAGCAACATTTGGGTAAGTGCGTAAATCCTACTTTGTTTTAAATACCCCGCAGATGTTGAGGATATAACAATGGAAAAAATAGCCATCATCGGATTATCTTGTTTATTTCCCGATGCTAAGACTCCTGAAGAATTTTGGCAAAATCTTGTTTCTCAAAAAGATGCTACATCATCAGCCACCATCAGCGAAATAGGGGTAGATCCCGGCATTTTTTACCATCCAGTTAAAGGGACAGCAGATAAAACCTATTCCCTCAAAGGTGGATATATCCGGGATTTTGAATTTGACCCCTCTGGTTACAACCTACCCGCAGAATTAATCGCCAGTTTAGATGATACCTTTAAATGGTCATTGTACGCTGCTAAACAAGCCATTAGTAACAGTGGGTACTGGGGTAATCAAAAGCTACTCGCTGAGTGTGGCGTAATTCTTGGTAATCTGTCCTTCCCCACCAAACTTTCCCATCAATTATTTTCCCCTATTTATCAGCAAGCGATCGCACCTGGGCTTAAAGAACTTTTGCAAGATGAAAATATTCATTTAGCCCCCTTACCAACAGCAATCAAAGCATCTGTTTACAACGGGATGATTTCCGGCTTACCAGCATCCATAGTTGCTCAAGCCTTATCACTATCTAGAATTAATTTATGTCTAGATGCTGCTTGTTCCTCATCCTTTTATGCCATCAAACTAGCCTCTCATTATCTATCATCCCATAAAGCTGACATGATGTTAGCGGGAGCCATTAGTTGTGCAGATTCCCTATTTGTGCGGATGCTCTTTTCTGGAGTCCAAGGCTTTGCAGAAGATGGTACCAGTCGCCCCCTAGATAAGACATCCAGAGGTTTGATTCCCGGTGATGGTGTGGGTATGGTAGTACTCAAAAGATACGCCGATGCTGTCAGAGATGGTGACAATATCCTGGCCACAATTTGCGGTAATGGACTCTCCAACGATGGTAAAGGTAAACATTTACTCAGCCCCAACACTAAAGGACAAGTCCTGGCTTTTCAACGAGCTTATAGTGAGCAACAAATCAGCCCCCAAAGCATCGATTACTTAGAATGTCATGCTACAGGCACATTATTAGGTGATACAACTGAACTCAATTCCATAGATACCTTTTTTGGCCAACATCAAGCCTCCCCCCTGGTGGGTTCCGCTAAAGCCAATACGGGACATTTATTAACCGCTGCGGGTATGGTGGGCTTGACCAAGGTAATTTTGAGTATGTCTGAGGGAGTCATCCCACCTACCATTAATATTGATACACCTTTAACCTCAGACAATCATGTTATTTCCAGTGATAAAATTGTCAGAAAAGCAACGCCTTGGCCTCACAACGGTTCGACTTCGCTCACCGACCACCATCCATCAATTAAACGAGCCGCAATCAGCGCCTTTGGCTTTGGGGGGACAAACTCCCATTTAATTATTGAACAGGGTACTACACCCTCACCAGCAGACCATACAACACCGACACCACCGGCTAAAATTGCCATTGTGGGTATGGATGCCTTTTTCGGTGGATGTAACGGATTAGATGCCTTTGAACGCAGTATTTATCAAGGAACCCAGCATTTTATCCCCTTACCCCCTTCTAGATGGCAAGGTATAGAGGAGCAAACCAGCTTACTGCAAAAATATGGTTTAACAGATGGTAAAGCACCTGTAGGGGCATACATCCAAGGTTTTGATATTGACACTTTAGCTTATAAAATCCCCCCCAAGGAAGTTGAAAAACTCAATCCCCAACAACTGTTACTGTTAAAAGTTGCCGACCGCGCCGTTAAAGATGCGGGACTCAAACCAGGGGGAAATGTTGCAGTAATTGTGGCTGCAGAAACCGAACTTTCTGTACATCAATTACGGCAAAGATGGGATTTATCCTGGCAGTTGAAAGAGGGTTTATTAGAGGATAATATTTGCTTATCTGATGAACACCTCGCCCAACTAGAAGGGGTTATTAAAGACAGTCTCCACCATCCCGTTGAAACTGGGGAGTATGTCAGTCACATTGCCAATATTATGGCTAGTCGCATTTCTGCTTTGTGGAACTTTACCGGCCCCGCCTTCACCATGACCGCGGGTGAAAACTCTGCTCTTAAAGCCTTGGAAGTGGCACAAATGCTGTTGACGGCTGGGGAGGTGGAGGCTGTGGTTTTGGGTGCGATAGATTTGGCTGGTGGTGTAGAAAATGTCTTATTGCGGAGTCAATTGGCTCAGGTAAATCAAGGGATCAATACTTTAAGTTTTGATGAGAATGTTAATGGTTGGATGGTCGGTGAGGGTGCTGGTGCAGTTGTCCTCAAGCGTCATGACACTGCTCAACAAGATAACCAACGGATTTATGCTGTACTCGAGGCGGTAAGTTTTGCATCTAGCTTAAATGATGCTTGTCAACAAGCTTTTCAGACCGCAGAAATTCAACCTCAACAGGTTAATTATGTTGAGGTGAATGGTAGTGGTATTCTTCAACAAGACGAAGCGGAAATTAACGGTTTATTACAAGCTTATCCCCAAAGTGGTAATGGTTTACAATGTGCCATTGGTAGTGTAAAGGCGAATATAGGTCATACCTATACCGCATCAGGAATTGCTAGTTTAATCAAAACTGCACTCTGTCTTTATTACAGATACATTCCTGCTACTCCTCAATGGTCTAGTGTTAAGACACCAGAACAATGGGAGGGTAGTCCTTTTTATGTGGCTACAGAGTCCAGACCTTGGTTTGTCGATAAAGGAGCCACCCGCCGCATAGCCGCCATCAATAACATAAATATAGATGACACTTACGCTCATGTCATCTTGTCAGAAGACCCAAACCAACAACAGCGCGACAGTCGGTATTTACAGCAAATGCCTTTTTACCTGTTACCCTTAGCAGTGCGGGATCAAGGTAACTTAGAAGAGGTTTTAAATAGCCTGCAACAAAGTATTGAAGATAGTTCTTGTTTATCCACTACTGCGAGTCAGACTTTCACAACTTTTAAAGAAAGTTCAGAAGCTAAATATGCTCTAGCAATTACCGGACGTAATAAAAAAGAACTACTTAAACAAATTGATGCGGCTCGTAAAGGTGTAAACACAGCCTTTGAAAAAGGTACAGATTGGCAAAGTCCTAACGGTAGTTATTTTACAGCCAAACCCTTGGGTAAAACCGCTAGTGTGGCTTACGTTTATCCCGCTGCTGTTAATTCCTACATTGGTATCGGTCGGACAGTCTTCCGTTTATTCCCCAAGGTATTTGAAGACCTCAAGAGTAATAATCTCTATAACCGTGCTGCTGATGTGGAAAAATTAGTTTATCCCCGCAGCTTCCCTAAACTCTCCACCAGACAACTAGAAAGCCTAGAAAAGCAACTGTTAGATGATTCCCTGGCGATGTTTGAAAGTGAAATCGCCTTCGCCAGATACATGAGTGCGATTTTCCGGGATGATTTTCAAGTCAAACCCCAATGCGTCTTTGGCTATAGCTTGGGTGAAACCAGCATGATGGTGGCCCAAGGGGTTTGGAGTGATTTTGAGGGCGGTAGTAATACCTTGAACTCATCCCCTTTGTTTGGCGATAAATTATCTGGCCCTAAAAATGCTGTGCGTCAGTATTGGGGGTTGACGGATACGACAGAATTACAAGATGATAACTTCTGGGCTACTTATGTACTTATGGCTACACCCTCTCAAGTGGAAGAATGCCTAAAACATGAGCCGCGGGTTTATTTAACTCAAATCAACACACCGGAAGAAGTGTTAATCGCTGGTGAAAAAACAGCCTGTCAGAGGGTGATTAAATCCCTTGGTTGTAACTCCTTCGCCGCACCCTTCGATCATGTAATTCATTGCAAAGCCATGGGTTCAGAGTACGAAGAGATAGCCAAGGTTAATACTTTACCTACCCAAGACCTACCAGGCATAACTTTTTACTCAGCAGCTAAGTATCAACCCATCGCACTTGATAGCGCCGTCATAGCCGGTAGCATCGCCACCGCACTATGTCAACAACTTGACTTTCCCCAATTAGTTAACCGTGTCTACGATGATGGGGCGAAAATATTTGTGGAGGCTGGCGCTGGTGGTGTTTGTTCCCGATGGATTGGTAAAATCTTAGAAAACAAAGAACACATCACCATATCCCTGAATCGCCGAGGTATGGATGACCACAGCTCTATAGTCAAAGCCTTGGCAAAACTGCTCAGTCATCGGGTTAATTTAGATTTATCACCTCTGTACAATCTCACCACAGCAACCACTAAACAAAATAACTTAACTCTCCACAAGGTTACCCTGGGCGGTAAATCAATTACCAACACTATATTGAGTCCAGAAAACCGCCAATTATTCTCAGATATCCCGCACAATTATCGGGTTGAAAAACTGCACCAAAACATACCATTATCTACCGAATCAGATCACAGCGATCGCCAGGATCTGCCCATACCCGCAGAACAGCCCACAAAAAATATCATGGAACACGGTTTTGAGGCTCTAGAAACACTACAATCTTCTGAGTCAGTCGGTTCCTGGGAAGAACAAACTCTACAACCAATTGTGTCATCTCCAGCCCAAAACCACCTTGAGCACACAATTAGAATCATGGAACTAAACATGACTCAGTATAAAGAACTGAGTGCAAACAACAACCGCATCACAAAAAATCACTCTGCTTTCCTCCAAGCCAGACAAGATTTTAGTCAACAGATGAGCGAGATCATTAAATTGCAGTTAGCCTGTGCTGAAAATTTATTGAATGCAGATAGATAAGTAATTTGGGGAGGTGGCACACACCAGATCACTACATCCATGGGGTTACTAAAACCTCCCCATTCACACTTAATAAACCATCATTGACAAGAGGTATAACTACAGTGACCCCCGTAGATACGCTACCAAATCAATACAATAATAGTCTGCAAGCCCCTCATTGCCAATTTCAAAACCTGATCTGGAAAGGTTCTTTAGATACTTTATCTTTTGATAATTCAGCTATCAAAGATAAACTACTCACATTAAATAAACCCTGTTACTTTGTCAAAGTTGGGGGAAAAATTGGTGTTACACATGAGGGGTATTTATCCTCTGTGGAAAATACATCGTCAATCTTACGAGTGCCGATTAACACTACAGCTACAACACAACTGATCACTTTCATCCCCCCCATCACTCTGCAACAACTAGGAGACCCCAATTTCCTAGCATTTCATGGGGTAAAATATGCCTATGTCACCGGTGCAATGGCGGGGGGAATAGCTTCTGAAGAAATGGTGATTGCTCTGGGTCAAGCTAAAATCTTGAGTTCTTTTGGTGCTGGTGGTTTACCCCCAGAACGCCTAGAATCAGCTATTAAAACTATTCAAGCCGCTTTACCCTATGGTCCTTATGCTTTCAATTTAATTCACAGCCCCAATGATTTGGCTATGGAACGCCAGGCTGTGAAATTATACCTCAAATATGAGGTAAGAACTGTAGAAGCCTCGGCATTTTTAGATTTAACCCCGAATATAGTATATTACCGGGTTGCCGGGCTGAGTTTAAATGATGCCAATCAAATTGAAATTAAAAACAAGGTCATTGCTAAAGTTTCCCGTCGAGAAGTAGCTACGAAATTTCTCCAACCAGCACCCCCCAAAATCCTTCAAGAACTACTCGCACAAGGATTAATTACTGATTTACAAGCCAAACTTGCAGATCAAGTACCCATGGCTGATGATATTACCGTCGAAGCTGATTCTGGCGGACATACAGATAATCGCCCATTGGTGTGTTTATTACCTTCTATTATTGCTTTGCGGAATGAAATTCAAGAACAATTTCATTACCAGCAACCAGTTAGAATTGGCGTGGCCGGGGGAATTGCTACACCCCAATCAGCTTTAGCAGCTTTTATGATGGGTGCTGCTTATGTGATGACTGGTTCTATTAATCAATCCTGTGTCGAGTCTGGCGCTTGTGACCATACTAAAAAATTATTGGCTCAAGCTGAAATGGCGGATATGACCATGGCTCCCGCTGCTGATATGTTTGAAATGGGGGTAAAATTACAAGTCCTCAAACGGGGAACTATGTTTCCCATGCGAGCGCAAAAGTTGTATGAATTGTACCGTACCTACAACTCAATTGAAGAGATTCCCCCAGCAGAAAGAGAAAAATTAGAAAAGCAGATTTTCCGCAAAACCCTGGCTGAAGTCTGGGAAGCAACAGCTACTTATTTATCCCAGAAAAACCCGGCAAAATTAGGGAAGGCTGTTAATAATCCTAAGCTGAAAATGGCGCTAATTTTTCGCTCTTATTTAGGATTATCTTCCCGCTGGTCTACTTCCGGTGAAAAGGGTCGAGAGGTGGATTATCAGATTTGGTGTGGCCCAGCTATGGGTAGTTTTAATGACTGGGTGCGCGGTTCTTATTTAGCTGAACCCCATAATCGTCGGGTGGTTGATGTGGCTGATCACATCATGAAGGGAGCAGCTTTTTTATATCGTATTCAAAGCTTAAAAATCCAAGGAATGGAAATTCCTCAAGTCTACAGTCAGTATTGTCCAGATTCTTCTCAATTATTGGAGATTTAAAAAAATGACTCTACAACCATCTTATAGTGCGGCGGATATTCAAGCATGGTTAGTTACTCATTTGGCTGAGTTGATCGGGGTGGAAACTGATGAGATAGATATCAGGGAGAATTTAGAAAACTATGGTTTAGATTCCGCACAGGCCATGACTCTGGTCAGTCAGTTAGAAAAAATGTTGGGCTTTCAACCATCCCCAGTTCTTTTATGGCACTATCCTAATATTGAGTCTCTTTCCCAACGTTTAGCCGAGAGCGATCGCCTAGAATCTCCATTAGGTTTAGATACCTCTCCAGATCCTCAACTTAACCCTATGGTTCTCAACTTAGCGGCTGAAGTTGTCCTTGACCCCACTATTGATCCTGCTAACGCTGTGAGTGTGGATGTAGCCATACCTAAGCATATATTTTTAACTGGGGGAACTGGTTTTTTAGGCGCTTTTATTATCCGGGAACTACTCCAAGAAACTGATGCGGATATATATTGTTTAGTCCGTGCTGCTAATGGGTTGGAAGCTAAAACTAAACTGCAAAAGAATTTACAGCAGTATGCAATTTGGGATGAAAAGTTTAATTCTCGACTGATTGCTGTTGTGGGTGATTTGGCTAAACCACTTTTGGGGATTAATCCTGAACAATTCCAAATTTTAGCTAGCAATATTGATACTATTTATCATAGTGCGGCTTTGCTTAATTATGTTTATCCTTATTCGGCGCTCAAAACAGCTAATGTTTTAGGTACTCAAGAGGTTTTGCGGTTAGCTTGTCACGCTAAAGTTAAGCCTGTACATTATGTTTCTAGTGTGGCGGTGTTTGAATCCTCTGCTTATGCTGGTCATTTGGTGGAAGAACAAGATGAGTTTGACCATTGGGAAGGTATTTATTTAGGTTATTCTCAGACTAAATGGGTGGCGGAAAAGTTGGTTAAGGTCGCCCGTGACCGCGGTTTACCTGTGACTATTCACAGACCGCCATTAATTGCAGGGGATAGCAAAACAGGTATTTGTAATACCCATGATTTTATCAATTTGATGACTAAGGGCTGTTTACAAATGGGGACTTTCCCTGATGTAGACTATATGTTAGATATGTCCCCTGTTGATTATGTCAGTAAGGCTATTGTTTACCTATCAAGACAGCCAGAATCTGTTGGTAAGGCTTTCCATTTGCAACATCCCCAACCTATTTCTTTAAAAGATTTGGTAGAATGGGTTAAATCTTTTGGTTATCCCATAGAGATGATTCCCTATGAAGAGTGGCAATCAAAGTTAATTAATGATGTCTGTTCTACAGATAACCCTTTATATACCCTGCGTCCTTTTTTACTAGAACGCTGGTCTGATGAACAGTTGACTATCCCTGATTTATATCTGCAATCCAGAAGACCAATTATTAGTTGTCAAGCTACTTTGCAGGCTTTGTCAGGTGGTTCTATTACTTGTCCCCCAATTGATTCTCAATTGTTGATGACTTACACTTCTTACTTAGTTCAAACTGGCTTTTTAACTCTTGCTTAGTGGGTTGATCAGGTTTAGTCCCCTCCCCGGACTAAACTTGTATCAGTATTGCCAACAATGCAAGTTATCAATATTGCCCGCCACCACCACAGCAGCTAAGTAATATTGCTCAGGGTTTAACTCCAACAGACTCCACTGAGATTTATGTAACCGGGCCGGTTCTGTGGGAGTTAAGCTAATTTCCGCTTGTTCTAATTTACCTAGTCCTTCTCCTGTTGCTTTTAGGTAGGCTTCTTTACAAGTCCAGTAACGGAAAAATGTTTCTTGCTGTTGTTCAGGAGATAGCGATCGCATCAAAGCATATTCTCTGGGTAAAAAGAACCTTTTCGCCAAGCTCTCTACATCACAGCTGCGGCGGGTATATTCTAAGTCTACACCAATTTGACGATCATAATTCACCGCACACAGAGCTAAACCCTGAGAGTGAGACAAGTTAAACCATAGTCCACTTTTACCTAAAGTATCTGCTAAAACTGGTTTACCACGCTCTTGATAATCAAATCGCACCTGTTGCGGTTCAATCCCTAAGTACCTACCCAATATCCGCCGCAGAATACCCCGACCAGCGATAAAATGTTCTCCAGTTCGGTGAAAATGAAATCGATTAGCACGAGCAACTTCATCACCCGAGAGGGTTGCTAATAGATTTTCCCGCTGTGCTTCTGGGATATCCAGGTGAAACCGCCAAACATGAACATCATTTGGTAATAAAGTCAAGTTTTTTGGTACAGGTAGCCACAAATGATTAAAAACCGCCATGGATTACATGATTGACATTAACCTGGCATTTTGGCACACATAATTAAAAAAGGACAGATACAGTATTCATGTGGGATACATTTCATGTGCAAAGTACTAAAATTGAACCCTTTGATCAGCTATTTTATAGCTGATCGGGGGTTTTTTTATTCAAACCGCTATTGTGGGTTAATTCCTTAGCCTATGGCTAAATCGAATAGTGTAGGGGAAAAGACCTTGCATCTTTTGGCTTGACATATACGCGTTCTTGTGGTTCTAACTGTAACTCATTAAAGCGATCGCGTGTTAAATGCGCCGCTACCACCTGGCCATCATCTAAAGTTAATTCTATCTGAATTTCCCAACCCAAATGTATTAACCTAGTCACTGTAGCTGGTGCAGTATTACCATGAGGCTCTCTGGAAATCGCCACATCCTGGGGTCGTAAAAATACTTGACTATGTGCTGAATCAAAGCCGGTGCTCTGGAAAATATTTGAGGTGTTAGATAAAACATTCACAGGGCCAATAAAGCTCATGACAAAAGCCGTCGCCGGATTGTCATAAATTTCTGCTGGTGTTCCCACCTGTTCTACACGCCCTTTATTCATCACCACCACCTCGTCAGAAACTTCCATAGCCTCTTCCTGGTCATGGGTGACGAAAACAGTGGTCACATGAACTTCATCATGGAGACGGCGTAACCATGCCCGCAAATCTTTACGCACTTTAGCATCAAGTGCGCCAAATGGTTCATCTAGTAATAATACTTTAGGTTCTACAGCTAAAGCCCTGGCTAATGCTACCCTTTGTCTCTGACCACCGGACAACTGTGATGGATAGCGATCGCCTAATCCACTTAGTTGCACTAAATCTAGTAACTGATCTACCCGGTTCTTAATCTTCTTGGCCGGTGCTTTGCGAATTTCTAAACCAAAGGCAATATTCTGACGCACATTCAAATGTTTAAATAGGGCATAGTGCTGAAACACAAATCCAATATTGCGCTCTTGGACACTTTGATATGTAGCATCTTTACCAGTCAGTAAAATTTTACCGCTATCTGGTGTTTCCAACCCTGCAATTAACCGCAGCAAAGTGGATTTACCAGAACCTGATGGACCCAATAAAGCCACCAGTGAACCGCTGTTAATTTCCAGATCGACTTGATTTACCGCTTGAAAGTTCCCAAAATTTTTAGATACGTTCTCAACTACTATACCCACTGTTGCTGTACCTCTTGAATGCAATCTACGGCTTCTTGCTAGGATTACCGTGTTTTACATATACCACAGATAAGCTGACCCAGGAGCAATAAATGTGATTCTGGTGGTGTCTAATCCTGGTTTTTGTATCGAAACATTAAGGAATATTGCATTTCCTTCAAAACCTGAAGGTAGAGCGGGAAACTAGACAAAACTCCGTGATAGGATGCTCTAGTTAAACGTTTTTATCAACTATTGGGAGAAGACCTTTGACACTACGGGTTGCTGTTGTTGGGTCAGGCCCTGCTGGTTCATCTGCGGCGGAAACGCTAGCAAAAGCGGGGATTGAAACTTACCTATTTGAGCGAAAACTAGATAATGCGAAGCCCTGCGGCGGTGCAATTCCCCTGTGTATGGTGGCTGAGTTTGACCTCCCACCAGAGATTATTGATCGCCGTGTGCGGAAGATGAAAATGATTTCACCTTCCAATCGTGAGGTTAATATCAATATAGTAAAAGAAGAAGAATATATAGGAATGTGCCGCCGGGAAGTCCTAGATGGTTTCCTGCGCAATCGGGCGGCAAAACTAGGCGCAAATTTAATTAATGCCACAGTTCATAAAGTTGATATACCCACAAATAATACCGACCCTTATAAAATCCACTATGTAGACCACAGCGAAGGCGGTTTACAAGGGACTACAAAAACCCTAAAAGTAGATTTAATTATAGGGGCGGATGGGGCTAATTCTCGTATTGCCAAAGAAATGGATGCGGGAGATTATAACTATGCGATCGCCTTTCAAGAGCGGATTCGCCTCCCCCAAGAGCAAATGGAGTACTACAACGACCTAGCGGAAATGTACGTCGGTGACGACGTTTCCACCGACTTCTACGCCTGGGTATTCCCCAAATATGACCACGTAGCTGTTGGTACTGGCACAATGCAAGTCAACAAAGCCACTATCAAACAGTTACAAGCTGGTATCCGCACCCGTGCAGCCAAAAAGCTAGCGGGCGGCAAAATTATCAAAGTAGAAGCTCACCCCATCCCCGAACATCCCCGCCCCCGTCGCGTTGTCGGTCGCATTGCGTTAGTAGGCGATGCAGCTGGTTACGTTACCAAGTCCTCCGGCGAAGGTATTTACTTTGCAGCTAAGTCTGGGCGGATGTGTGCAGAAACCATTGTGGAAATGTCTAACAATGGTGCAACCATTCCCACAGAAAAAGACCTCAAGGTTTACTTGAAGCGCTGGGATAAAAAATATGGACTCACCTACAAAGTATTAGACATTCTCCAAACTGTCTTCTATCGTTCCGACGCTACCCGAGAAGCCTTTGTAGAAATGTGCGATGACCTGGATGTGCAGAAGCTGACATTTGACAGCTATCTGTATAAAACCGTGGTTCCCGCTAACCCCATTACCCAACTGAAAATTACTGCTAAAACTATTGGTAGTTTGATTCGCGGTAACGCCTTGGCTCCCTAAGCACAGCACCGGGACATTAAAGGATATATATAGAGGGGAAGAAAGTTTTTTTCTCCTCTATCTTCGCAGACTGCGGGGATCCAGAGCATCCCTCAACCCATCACCAAGTAAATTAAAAGACAGCACAGTTAGAATAATTAAAGCAGCTGGCGGCCAAATTAACCAAGGTTGCAACACCACAATAGAAGCATTACTAGCCAAAGATAGCATATTCCCCCAAGAAGGATCAGGCTGTTGGATTCCTAAACCAATCAGACTTAATACCGCTTCCGCACCAATAAAACCCGGAACCGCCAATGTGGCAGAAATAATTACATAGGTAGCAGTTTGTGGTAAAATATGGCGGATAATAATGTAAATTGGTTTACCACCCATTGCTACTGCTGCTTGTACAAATTCTCGCTCCTTAATTGATAGTACCTGTCCCCGAATTACCCGCGCTAACCCCGCCCAACTAATCACCGACATAATCACTACAATCAAGATAAAGCGCTGGGTACTGGTTAAACCAGGTGGTAAAACTGCACCCAAGGTCACTAACAGATAAATCCCTGGGAAAGTCATTAGCACTTCTGCTAACCGCATAATTACGCTATCAATCCAACCACCAAAGTAGCCAGAAATACCCCCAATGATTAGAGCTAGGGGAAAACTAATCAATACCCCAATAATCCCAATAAATAAACTAATCCGACCACCATATACTAACCGGCTGAATTGGTCGCGTCCTTGGTCGTCAGTACCTAAAATATTTAAGGCTGTGGGACTAGCTACGCCATCCTTATCACTTATAGTCCCAAATAAATGCCAGTCTAAAGGAATACCGGGTAAAATAGTCACCTCTTCCCACTTGGGAGGAAGGGGTAAAGTTAACTGTAATAGTTGGTATTCCGCACCACGGACAAATAACCTGATGGGTGTTGGTTGGGTAAAGTCTACTATGATTTGGCGATCGCCCGTTTCTAAATCAGTATCGCCCTGAACAGTAGGATATACATGGGGTCCGATAAATTTTCCCCGTTCTGACTGAGAAAACCAATAAACCCGAGTTGGTGGTAACAGGGAACCATTAGGCTGTGAAGCCAGAGGATTATAAGGAGCGACAAAATCAGCAGCAATTACCATTATGTAGAAAATTAACAGCACAATTGCCCCAAATCGCGCCAAAGGGTTTTTCCGCAGTTTTTGCCACCAATTCATAATTTCTGCCTCTTCCATAAACGGTAATTATTATGGTACAATTACTAATATCTTATTTTTCTACTCCATCTGTCTTCACTGCGGGTGTAATTCAGTGGTAGAATGTCACCTTCCCAAGGTGAACGTCGTGGGTTCGAGTCCCATCACCCGCTTTTGTAATTGTTGAGCAACCTGTATCAGTAATTCGTTAATCAGTGGCGTGTTTTTCTCTGCCATCAATTGCCATAGCTGCTGACGGGTAGTTTCACTGGCTACTAAACGACACTGAATAGTAAGGCTCATGCCTTTTAAACATATTTGTTCTATAATACCATGCTTATGTTATTGTTTTCTGTAAAATGGTGTTTTATGCAAGAAACTTTTTTCACAAGTAAAGACGCGACTCAATTGACGGGTTGTACCCTTCGCCAAATTCAGTATTGGCGAGAGAGGGGGATTGTTGTACCTGTAATTAGTGGTACGGGTACGGGTCGCAGTATTTATTATTCAAGGTCGAATTTAGTGGAGTTGGCAGCTATGGTATATTGGCTGTCTACGGGTATTAGTTTTGATGTGGCCTGTCAAGTTCTCAAACAATTGAAGGAACAAGCACCGGACTTGTTTATTTCAGGTCAGGGTAAGCGGTTTATGTTGTTGTTATCACAGGATGATTCCCTTTGTTTGGTAGAATTTGATCGGAAGAGGGCGATCGCATCCCTGGATCAAGGTAAAGCTGTGATTCCCTTGTGGTTAGATATAATTTATCAGCAGTTAGCAAATAGGTTACCTAAATAGAGTCATGTCCAGCGACAATAAGCATTACATATACGCTAATCTGTTAATTGCACAAGAGTTCTGTTTATTTTTATTTTTATCGGTATCCAGGCTACTACCTTTATGAGAAAAATTACTCTACGTCAGTTAGAACGTCACCTATTTGCTGCTGCTGACATCCTGCGTGGCAAGATGGATGCTTCTGAATATAAAGAATATATCTTTGGAATGCTCTTTTTAAAACGCTGTTCTGATGTCTTTGAGGAGCAGTATGAGCAAATTATTGAAGCGAATAAAGCAAAAGGCAGAACGGAAGCGGAAGCAAAACAACGTGCTGAATCACCTATTTATTATAATGTAGGACTTACGCAACTGGCACAGGCGATCGCTACGCAGAGCTTGCATCTGTGTGTAGCAATCGCTAAATGAAAGCACATTGGTATTATATAAGTGATGTCAATGGCACGGGGGGATGCCTAGTGCAGTTGATAGTAGAAAAGTATGAATAAAACCAGATTCAGATAGCGATTCATGAGAAAATAGGTAGAGGGTGTAAGAGATAATGTTGGTGATGAGCATGAGATTTACAAAGCTTAATTACTGCCAATACTTATTAAGCAGTCAAATAAATTACACGATTACCAATTTAGCAGAGCATTTAGAGCAGATTAGCCATGATGCAATTAATTATTATTTGAAGAGAGAAAAGCTAACACCTAGGTTACTATGGGAAAATGTGAAAGACATAATTGAGGAAGATGCCAATGGTTACATAATATTTGATGATAGCGTTTTAGACAAAAGATATTCTCAAGAAATAGAGATGGTGAGGAGACAATATAGTGGGAATGAACATGGTGTAGTCAAAGGAATTGGTGTGGTTAGTTGTGTATATGTGAATCCTCAATTTAAAAGATTTTGGGTAGTAG
>NZ_JANQDG010000008.1:0-17735 GCF_029891665.1 Anabaenopsis sp. FSS-46
ACGGTTGACGGTTGACGGTTGACGGTTGACGGTTGACGGTTGACAGTTGACGGTTGACGGTTGACGGTTGACGGTTCGACTCCGCTCACCGACCACGGGTGACCTAGGGGCGATCGCTTATGCATAGGCGATCTGCTTGCAGCAGCGCTTCGCTATCGCCATGAAGCTCGACAATTGGGAGCCGGGGGTTAGAAACCCCCGTCTAAAAGCTGAAGTCGGATTAATCCGACTGAGTGTTAAACATAACATTATAAATCCCATTAATAACCATTGCCTAGAGTACCCTATTTAACCTCATAGTCCACTTCTAGTGGACTTTCGCTATCAGACGGGTAATTTATTACCCGGCTGCTCAGTGCGATCGCTGTTTTGTTGACTGTTGACGGTATGGCTAACGCCACGCTATCGCTATCGACTCCCCTCACCGACCACGGGTGACCTAGGGGCGATCGCTTCTGCATAAATTTTCCCACAGCCAACGTTAATTTATTGTACGGAGCAGGTTGACCTAGGGCATGGATGTATCTAAAAGTTACCTATTAAATCACCATACCTAAATCTCCCCAAATTGCATAAAAAATCAACTTTTTCCCGTAGACATTGTAGATAACCAAAATCACCCTTCTTCAATATGGAAAACCAAACATCTCATTCTCAATCTAACGAAGCGGAAAACTGTGATAGCTCTACAACTACTGTCAGCACACCCCTTTGGAGTGTAACTCGTAGTACAGTAGATTGCTCTCCAGATGATGAACCCGAACAACCCGATGATAATTCTGATAATGATTCTGATGATGGTGATGATGGTGATGATGGTGATGATGGCGATGATGGTGATGATGGCTATGATGGCTAAACACAGGAGAGTAGAAGATTTAAAGCAATAAAATCGAGTATTTGCCACATCTAACGACAGAGATTCCAATAATTTCACCCGTGGAGAGTTATACCATGAGCTATATTCACAGAAAAGAAACTCCTTTCTTTGATGAAAAGTTTACTTTTATATACGGGTTGATCAAGTTTGAGATTTTAGAAGCCTGTTTTGACCAGTTAGTATTGTTAATACCATGGCTAAAATTCCCACACATCAACCCCCATCCCGACTTCACCACAGCAGTAAACATCGCCAAAAATCAATGTAAAACCTCTGGGATCAGATACGAAATCTATCCCTATAATGAGAAGTTAAGCAAGTTATCTGCCATTGAGTTTTTCCTGATATTTTTCTCGTTGGGACTTTTCATTAGCCTGGGTATTTCCATGGCAGTTTATCATGGGGTTGCCAATAGTTTTCAGTCCATTATTGCTGTTGGCTCCTTCGGTCTGGGTTGCCTGATCACATTTATTTTGTCTATGTGTTCGGCTATTATCTACTTTGCTTTCGACAAGTATCGATCCAAAATGAACTGTTACTTAATCACATCTAACCGCATCTATCATATATTTAGAAAAACGGATGTTTTGGATGTTCTCGGCAAAAAAATTATTACGCCTAAAACTGATCCTTTCTCAATCAGAGGTCTTTGGCATCCATCATCTCGTATTCCCGAATCATACAAATACTGCAACATTACAGCTGGGATAGTTAAATTTTACGTCGATGATCCTGATTATGTCACAGAGATTAAAACTAAAGAGTTCCGAGCCAGCAAAGACCGAAATGACAATCATCCCAGCCTGATCCAAAAATTTCCCAATGACTTTGGCAAGGAAACTGCACCTTTCTATATGTATCTAGTTGAACCCTACACTGAAGTTAGAGATAATCTGCGCACCTGGTCAGAGAACCTGAGGCATGGTAAGAACAAATGAGGTAGAAATAGGTAAAAATTTGTATTACCAAATCGCACCATACACACTCCTGGAATAAAATAACTAAGTATATCTATATTTACTTCAGGAGTTCCCAGTGTCAGATATCCATGAGGAGTTAAAGGAGATTTTTAGACAAGCATTACAGGCAAAATCTCCTCAAGAGCAAAGAAAGTTGCGACAAAAAGGTATGGACAAAATGCATACAGCTTGGGCTTCACCAAAGAACCCTTTTTGGAAAGGGCATCCGCCTCAATATACCAATGATTTATTATACATTGAAGCGGCTAATATAACTTGGGATTACATTGAGCGGAAAATCTATGGCAAAGTGCGGGGAGGGAAAGCCTATGATCCCGATGATGGGGGTGGTAGTCCCATCACTCTTTGGAATGACACTTGTAAAAAGAAGTATGTGGACAGACTAAAACAAGAGTCTAACCTAATGGATAATGCTCATCCTAATACTCCGTACGGGATTAAGGATATACAGCAGCCGGTTTCAGATACTCCCCGGTTAGAACTCGTCCGCCAAGAAATTGAAAATGACCCCACGGGAGAGTTAAGAGCTGCTTTTGTTCGCCAAACCCCACCACCACCAATTACGGCTCAGGAGGCTTTGTTAGTAATTTATGATCGGACTGCTTGTGGAGAAAAATGGAATTATGCAATTGTGGCTAAACACTTTAACATTCCAGAAGGTACTGTTCATGCTGCCTGGAAACGTACACTGAAACCACTGTTACTAAAAATGGCTGATCGCATCCGGGAAATGGAAGAATTTTAAAGCCATAGGCATCGACAAAAATTAACAAATTGTATCAACTTCAAACTAGGTGACAAAATCATGAACACTGAATTATTTGGTCAACTCATACCCATTCCAGAAAATATTCGTCAAGGAGCAGCAAAGCTCAAGGCAATTAATCCAGCCACTGAAAGCCGAGCTTTGGCGGTTTGGGTAGTCCAGAGGTATCTCCAACGCTTTGATTATGATTCAGATTTCCACTCTAGTAGTGCCTGGAATACTGTTTTACAAATTCTAACAGAGTTAGCAGACTTAGAGATTTTTGCACAAGAAAGGTCTTTAGGAATGGTTGAATGTATCCCTATAGCTACTGATGCTGACACATTAGAAATTTCTGAACAAGCAGTTACAGGAGAATACATAGCTTACATAGCTGTAGAAATTAATCCTGAACATACATGGGGTAACGTAGTCGGTTTTACCCCATCGCTGGAAACAAAATACCCAGAACTTAGCATTAGTCGTGATGATTTACTACCAGCACATCAGCTCGTAGATTTATTACAAAAGGCAGAAAATCTAACTGATGAATCCCTATCGGCTGAGTTACGAGAATATCTGGGAGAATTGTTTTTTAATGACCAACACCAGGCCATTGTTGCCCAACTAGAAAGAGCATTGCTATTAGAAACCTTAGAACCCCTACAAATTGAAACCGCCGCCCAGGAAATAGAAGCACTGATGGCGCAGTCTGTACCTGCTGAGAAGCAAGAATTGGTTTTAATCCGGGAAGATAGCGAAAATAGCGACAGGGGAAAACTGCGAGATATCCTCAAGCGGCTGTTCCAGTCTTTGGGAAAAGACCTGTAAAAGCAAGGAACCTCAGTGACAGACAGAACTCCCCGCTTTTAGGTGTGGGGAGTGTCAACCCTGAGAGCAAAAATTCTAAACACTTAACCAGGCCAAATATGAGAGTGTTAACACAATAACAACTAGTGCCACCCAAATAAACCGATTATCTTTTGTATTCACCTGGTTAAGGTCTATTATTTCCGGTTCAATAGCTACTTGACGAGTAGATTTAACAGGATTACCAGTAGCACGAATTTTCTGATCATTATCCGATAATTTACCTAAATCGGGTATTTCCGTCATCCACTCACTGGGGCGCTGGAGTTTTGGAGCTTTTAAAATATAAAGTAACCGCTTTGCCTGTTTGCTAGTTTCTGGGAAGGGGTGACGTTGGAGTTCTTGACAAAGATCAATGGCTTCTTGATTCCGTCCAGCTGCTTCATAAGCTGTGACCAGCCAAATTTCCACCTCACCCCCCAGGCGAGAATTGCGAGATAATAGGGCGCTGGCTTGTTGCAAATTTTCCACAGCTTCTCGATATTGCCCATTTTCAATGTTAATTTTTCCTGTCTGGTAAAGACTTCTGGCAATTTCTAAATTTTCTGTACTCACCTGTTATACACCAACAACTAGACATTGGTCAGTCTGGGTTAAATCTCAATAGCGATCGCACATGAGGGTTAATACTTGACGATACCCAGAATATCCACAAGGCGATCGCAGTTAATTATTTTGAGGTAAACTGGGAACCGAGAATCATAGTACCGATACCACCATCAGTAAAAACCTCTAGGAGTAGGGCGTGGGGAATGCGACCATCAATAATATGTGCTGCACTTACACCTTGAGCTAGCGATCGCACACAACAAGTTACTTTAGGAATCATACCACCACTAACTATACCATTAGCAATTAGCTCCCGCGCTTCGCGGATATCGACTTTAGGAATCAAAGTAGAGGGGTCTTTATAATCTTTAAGAATACCGGGGGTGTCAGTCAATAAAATTAACTTTTCCGCACCCAGTGCGGCTGCAATTTCCCCTGCTACGGTATCAGCATTAATATTATAAGCTTGTCCATTCTCGTCCGTAGCTACGCTAGACACTACCGGAATATAGCCATTACTAGAGAGAGTTTCCAAAACTTTAATATTTACACTACTGACTTCCCCCACAAAACCAATACCTTCTTGCTCCTGGGGTCGGGCTGTAATTAGGTTACCATCTTTACCACATAGTCCCACAGCCAAGCCCCCAGCCTGACTAATCAGCGAAACAATTTCCTTATTGACTCGACCCACTAAAACCATTTCCACCACATCCATGGTGGGAGCATCGGTGACGCGCAAACCATTTTTAAATTGTGCTTCAATGCCCAGTTTATTTAACCAACTATTAATTTCAGGACCGCCCCCATGTACCAAAATTGGACGCAAGCCAACGCAGGATAAAAAAACAATATCCCGTATAACCTTGTCCTTGAGGTTACTATCTTTCATGGCAGCACCGCCATATTTAACAACAACAGTGCGACCTACAAATTGTTGAATGTAAGGTAGTGCTTCGCTGAGTACACGTACGCGGGTAGCTTCTGTTTGCCTGATGTATTCCGAATCGTTTTCCATCACTAGGGGCTATGAGATTTTAAACTTATCTAGTCAGTTTAAAAGAATTTGTCACCTACAACAATATTTCAGATCAACCCCCTCCTATATTCATCGCTGCTAACATTGCTTGCTGACTGACCTGTTGATAAACAGTACCTAAACATCTGGTCACCACATCACCGGAGGTCAGACCAGCTAAACTTTCTTCTGTTTTCCCTAAAGGAATCGCCCCTAATACATCTAATACTGTCTCGCTACTAGAGGGGGTAATTACCACCAATGAAGAATCTAGTGGCTCATTGTATTGCCAGAATGAACTCAGGTTAACAGAATATTGGGGCTGTGTCTGTGGTGGTTGAATCTGGGGTGTTTTAGGTGCTGTAACTTCCACCTTAGCACGGCGTAATTGACGTAAATCACTGATAATTTCCTCTTTAGCGCGTCCCCGTAGTTGAAACAACACAAATGGGTCTTCACTAAAGCGATCGCCTAACTGATAGTATACAGCACCAATATGCTTACAGGGGTTTGCTTTATCAGGACAAGAGCATTTACTGTGCACATCAGAGAGGGTAAAAGGAAACAAAGACAAACCATTGGCTGTAAACACCTCCTCAATATTTTGCGGCATTTCCCCTGCTAACAACTTGGCTGCAAAAATTGCTCTTTGGGACATATTTTCAATCACATAACCCCACTCTTCCTCAGTAAAATGATCGAGAGACAAAGAAACCTTATAAGGTTCAGTTTCACTACCTTGGACTCTAGCTAGTACCTTTGCACCTTTAAACTCTATATTCAGAACATTTCCCTGGCGGGAATAATTTCTCGCCCGTTCCAAACGCTTTTTAAAGCGATAAGAATCCAGTAACTCTAGCCATTTTTGTGACCACCATTCACGGCTTGCCTGTAACGTTGCATGATTCATAATCTTTCTGTAAAATTAACTTATATATCTTCTTCAATTATGGCACTGCGATCGAGTATTAAGAGGTTACGTAATTGGTCTGTATCCATTTCCGTGAGCCACTCCTCACCCGCGCCAACTACCTGTTCAGCTAATTGTTTTTTACTTTCAATCATCTCGTGTATCTTTTCTTCCAATGTGCCAGTACATACGAATTTATGCACTTGCACATTACGAGTTTGACCAATGCGAAATACTCTATCAGTAGCTTGATTTTCAACCGCAGGATTCCACCATCTGTCAAAGTGAAATACATGATTAGCCCTGGTTAAGTTCAATCCTACACCACCGGCTTTTAAAGAAAGAATCATAATCGGCGGTCCTTGGGGGTCGTGTTGAAAACGGTCAATCATTTCTTCCCGTTGTGTTTTACTAGTACGACCATATAAAAATAATATTTCTTTACCCATTTTTTGCTGTAAATCAGCCTGTAATAATTTACCCCATTCAGCAAATTGGGTGAAAATTAAAGCCCTATCTCCCTCCTCCAAAGCCACGCTTAACATTTCTTCCAGTCGTAGTAGTTTGGCGGAACTATATTGTTCTAATGTCCCTAATTTTAAATATTGGGCTGGATGATTACAGATTTGTTTGAGTTTAATTATTAAGCCTAAAATCATCCCTCGCCGTTGCAAACCTGATGCAGATTCAATCTCTGTCAAAGATGCTTCTACTACTTCTTGATAAAGTGCCGCTTGTTGTGCAGTCAGACCACAAAAAACCGTCATTTCTTGCTTCTCTGGCAAATCTTGAATAATATCCCGGTCTGTTTTTAGACGGCGCAAAATAAACGGTTGCACTAAAGCCCGCAACTGATTTAAAGATGCCGTATCACCATACTTTTGAATTGGTATAGCAAACCGTCTCTGGAAAAATTGCCGATTTCCCAAATACCCAGGATTAAGAAAATCTAAAATCGACCACAGTTCTTGGAGTTTATTTTCTACTGGTGTACCGGTTAGGGCTATGCGAAATGTAGTTTTTAATTCCCTGACTGACTGGGATTGTTTAGCTTCCGGGTTTTTGACATTTTGAGCTTCATCTAATACAACTACTTGCCAATCAACACCTTGTAAAGTTTTAATATCCCGGTGAATCAGGGAGTAACTAGTAATAATGACATTGTGTTTTTTAACTGTTTCTACAAAAGCTTTACCCTTGAGACGTTTATCACCGTGGTGCTGCAGAACTTTCAGGTTAGGAGCAAATTTTTTAATTTCTCGCTCCCAGTTACCTAAAATAGAAGTTGGACACACCAGCAGGGTGGGATTTACTAGTGCGTCTTGTTCCTGGAGGTGCAGTAAAAAAGCAATTAACTGAATGGTTTTTCCCAGTCCCATATCATCTGCGAGACACGCACCCAAGCCCCAACGTTCTAAGAACCCTAGCCAAGCTGCACCCCTTTGTTGATAAGGTCGTAACTGTCCTTGAAAATTAGTAGGTGTTGCTAGAGGTGCGATGACCTGGTTATTGGTTAACGCTCCAATTAATTCTTGCAATGTTCCTGATGCTTCAAAGCTGACTACAGGTAACTTTTCAATGGACTGGGTATCTCCAGAACCCAGACGTAAAGCATCTTCTAAGGAAAGTGACATTTGATCTTTACGAGCGGCAAAAAATGCCTGTGCGGTTTTAATATCCTGGGGTCGCAACTCTACCCACTCGCCATTAATTTCTACCAGTGGACTATTTAAAGCTACAAGTTTATTAAAGTCTGTTTTAGAAATTGTCTGCCCGCCAATTGCCAATTGCCATTGGAAATTGAGTAGACTTTGTAAACCTAACCGTCCCTGCTGATTATTTGGGGTTTGAGCGGTGATTTTTAACCCCAAACGATTCGCCCAGCCTCCACCGTTTGCCAAACTAGGAGGCAAAATCACGCCTAAACCACTATCTTCAAACCGCCACGCCACTGACTTAATAAATTCGTATGCTTGCAATGGGTTAAGGTGACAAGATTGGGGATATTCTGTTTCTAAACTGGGTGCAATAACTGGATACAATCTTGAAGCTAACCCCAACCCGCGCAATAATGTTTCTTGGGGTTGATGAATGGTGCGGTTTTGATTAACTAATTGCTCCACGGGGTGATGCCAAATGGTTGCCGCATCAACTAAGAAATCAGGATCATCTGCTGCTTGTAGAAAATATGCCAATGTCCAATCAGTACCGCCAGATGCCGGGGGAAGCAGCTGGAAACAGCAGCGAAATAAGGCTGTTCCTGACAATTGGTAGTGTAATGGCATAGTCCAAGCTTTCAGCCCTGCTTCGAGTCTTTCTACTTCCAGCGCATCTGCATTAAAGGTGTCAGAGGTACTAGTTAAAGCTTGCAACCACTGTCGCACCGCTGAGGGTAGAGATGCCATTACTCTGGTTTCTAATAGAGGTTGAGCTGCTAATATCTCTCGCACTTGGGCATCTACTATACTGTTGAGAAAGCCCAGCAATAATTCCTGTGGTTGAGTGGGGAAGTCTAGGGCTAAGTATTTTTCTTCTAACTCAGGAGTTGTTTGATAAGTACGACAAGCCAATGGCATCTTGGCGGCAAATTTTTCTAAGCGTGTTCCGTCTATAGCGCTGTCTAAGAGGACTTGCCATTTAGCAACAATAGAACCATCAGACTGCCTTTGAATAGTGGGCAAAAACTTACACCGGGAAATTAAATCCAAACTCCAACGCGCAACCTGTGACCAGAAACGTAGGTCCCCAGCGAATAAACTATCCCCCTCGGTAGCAGCATTTAAGGGCACAGTGGCCAGAAATTTTATAGCTGCACTGGGGTGAAGACAAAAACCCTCGACTCGCCAGGGTTGGAGATATTCGGGTAAGTTAATTTCAGATGCCGAGGTACCAGAATGTAAAGGAGAAATAAATCCTATTTCTTGCTGATGCTTTTCTGGGATATGAGTTGGTAAGGCAATTATTTGAGAGTGGGTTGGTAGGCTCAGTGAAGTAGCAGTTGTACTTTTACGAGTTTGCCGACTGGTTGTCACTGCAACTTGGTTTTGCTGGACTAAATTGGAAATTGTGATGTTCTGAGAAACCAACCATTCACACAACTCTAATGGGTTGATAGCCAATGGATGTAGTGGTGGATTTGTGGACGCACTAAAATCGAGGTTTACCCGTGATGATCGCCAAGTTTCACCCCAAATAAATAAACAACTATTTTTATGGGTTACTAACCAACTACCGTGTAAAATTGTCATTATTAAAATAACCTAATCAATCTATAATTTTGCTGTTTTTAAAATAAACTTAATTTCTAAATCTGGCGCTATTTCTCATATTTTAACACGATGAGATTTATCAGCCCCTAAATTCTATTCATGGGGGCTAGCCCCAGGGAAATTTATTCGCCGTCAAGTTTTTTTATTTATTTACATACATATAATAGTAGTGTATTTATATGAAAAAATGTCGATACTTTATTTTTAGCCCTATTTGTCATGCTTTGATTGTCTTTTTTGTCCTCACCTAGTTGGCGGTTCCTATATATCTGGCGGTAGAGTTAAGCAGACAGCAGGCCCCACAGTAGCGGTACTCGGCTTGATGGGGCAGTGTTGAGGAGTTGATCTTATAGGAAATATTAGGCTGATAATGAAGTTGGGCTTTGGGCACACAGCATTGGTAATTATATCATGTTTAGCAGTCCAGGACTTATTTATCTTTGTGTGTACTAGAAGTCAGTCTGAGAGCATAAATGTTAGGATTGCCACAGAGAGAGAATAGAGAAAGAGAAGGAAAAAAAACTGAATGGCAGAAGTTGATAAGTCAATATCCTTCGATGGTAGGGATATTAGACTAAAAGTGGGCTTACTAGCTCCCCAGGCTGGTGGGTCAGTTCTCATAGAATCGGGGGACACATCTGTTTTAGTAACCGCTACGCGAGCAAAGGCTAGAGAAGGAATTGATTTTCTTCCCCTGACAGTAGATTACGAAGAACGACTGTATGCTGCAGGTAGGATTCCCGGAGGGATCATGCGGCGAGAGGGACGTCCACCGGAGAAAACAATTCTGACTAGCCGGTTAATAGACCGCCCCATGAGGCCTTTGTTTCCTTCATGGTTGCGGGATGACCTGCAAATTATTGCCTTTACCCTGTCCATGGATGAGTTGGTACCACCAGATGTCCTCGCAGTTACTGGGGCTTCCATTGCTACCCTGATCGCACAAATTCCCTTTAATGGGCCCATGGCGGCAGTACGGGTAGGCTTAGTGGGTGATGATTTCATTATTAACCCCACCTATGCAGAAATTCAAAGCGGAGACTTGGATCTGATAGTGGCTGGTTCACCCCACGGTGTGATCATGGTGGAGGCGGGAGCCAATCAATTGCCAGAGCAAGATATTATCGAAGCAATTGATTTTGGTTACGAAGCAGTTAGAGATTTAATCCAAGCCCAGGAAGATTTATTGGCGGAAATGGGTCTGCAAGTTGTGCAAGGAGAAGCACCAGAGGTAGACCTGACCCTGAATAATTTTATCCGCGATCGCGCCAGCGATGAGATTAAGAAAATCCTGTCTCAGTTTGAATACAGCAAAGCCCAACGGGATGAAGCGTTGGACGCTGTGAAGGAAAAAATTACTAGTGCGATCGACGAATTGCCAGAAGAAGACGAGGTTCGAGTTGCTGCGATCGCAAATGGTAAAGGAATAGGTAATCACTTCAAAGACATAACCAAGCACTTGATGCGTCGTCAAATCATTGAAGATAACGTCCGCGTTGACGGTCGCAAACTCGATGAAGTCCGTCCTGTTTCTTGTCAAGTTGATGTGTTACCCAAACGAGTCCATGGTAGTGGTTTATTTAACAGGGGATTAACCCAAGTATTATCCACTTGCACCCTTGGTACTCCTGGAGATGCTCAAAGTCTCAACGACGACTTGCAATCAGACCAATGTAAACGCTACCTGCATCATTACAACTTCCCGCCTTTCTCCGTGGGGGAAACTAAACCTATGCGTTTTCCAGGAAGGCGCGAAATTGGTCATGGTGCTTTAGCAGAGCGGGCGCTGATACCTGTGCTACCACCAAAAGAAAAATTCCCTTACGTGATTCGTGTCGTATCGGAAGTGCTTTCTTCTAACGGTTCTACTTCTATGGGTTCGGTATGTGGTTCCACTCTATCATTGATGGCTGCTGGTGTACCAATTATCAAACCCGTGAGCGGTGCTGCAATGGGTTTGATTAAAGAAGATGACCAGGTGCGAGTTCTCACTGATATTCAGGGCATTGAGGACTTTTTAGGCGATATGGACTTTAAGGTAGCCGGGACAGATACCGGTATTACCGCCTTGCAAATGGATATGAAAATCCCCGGTCTGTCATTGGAGATTATTGCCCAAGCCATCCACCAAGCTAAATCAGCCCGGTTGCATATTCTGGAGAAAATGCTCCAGACTATCCAAGAAGCACGTCCTGAAACCTCACCCTATGCCCCGCGTTTATTGACTATCAAGATTGATTCAGACATGATTGGTCTGGTGATTGGGCCTGGAGGGAAAACAATTAAGGCTATTACTGAAGACACTGGTGCTAAGATTGACATTGAAGACGATGGAACTGTCACCATTTCTGCTGTGGATGAAAGCCGCGCTAAGAAAGCCCGTAACATCATTCAAGGTATGACTCGTAAGTTAAATGAAGGTGATGTTTATGTAGGGCGTGTGACTCGGATTATCCCCATTGGTGCATTTGTAGAATTTCTGCCTGGAAAAGAAGGTATGATTCACATTTCTCAACTAGCTGACTATCGCGTTGGCAAAGTTGAAGATGAAGTGGCCGTTGGAGATGAAGTAATTGTCAAAGTGCGAGAAATTGACAATAAAGGACGGATTAATCTCACACGTTTAGGTATACACCCAGATCAAGCGACTGCGGCGCGAGAAGCTGCGGCTGTGAATCGCTAATATAGATTGGGGATTTTAGATTTTTATCTAAAATCCGCGATGCCTGGAGACTAGGCATCGCGGTTGGTTTGTGAAATTTAAATCATAAAAACTGATCACCGTTCATAAAATACTCAATAAATCTACTGTTTTACCTTTGTAGTCTTAGTCCAAAGTCCTAAAACTACAGGCACAAACGGCTGTGCCTCGATCCCATCCAGAAAGTTTGAGATTACTTGGATGTTGCTACTTGACGTAGGGGAAAGTTAAATATATCCAGAAAATCTTTGATTAAGGTTTTTCGTAAATTTTATGGATGCTTCCGAGTTATTAGCAACAATTACACAGCTCATTGAGCAGGCTGAACAAGGCGACATCGATCCTTGGGATGTTGAAGTAATTAAGGTGATTGACCGTTACCTAGAATTAATGGCACCGGAGGACACACCTAAAGGCTATGAGTCAGACTTGTCGCAATCGGGACAAGCTTTTTTGTCAGCATCGATGCTAGTCTTATTTAAGGCCAACACTTTGATGCAATTATCTTCAGTGGAAGAGGTCGAGGATGACATAGCAGATGATGCCATCTTATTCAGTGAAGGTGGGTTATTACATCATACTCATCGTCTGCAATTAGAGCGGCACTTGCGGCGCCGTCCCTCGGCAATGCCACCGCCAAAGCGTCGCGTGACTGTGCAAGAGTTAATCAAGCAATTGCAAATTATGGCGCACCAGCTAAAACTGGTTGAGAAATCTAGTAAGCGTGTTTCCCCCCACCGTCACCCCAGATACCAAAATATGCGGCATGCCCTAGAGTTAGCTCACCAGGAAAATTTGACTGAGGTAGCTGGAGAACTAGAGCAAGTGTTGCATTCTTCTAGAACAGAGCTATTATTAGGAGAAAATTGTTTGAGTCTAGAACAACTGGTAGATTTGTGGACTCAAACAAAGCAAGCACAGCAAAATACTTGTAGCCATGAGTCAGAAAACCGCCCCCTAGTTAGCGTTTTTTGGGCTTTACTACTGCTGTCGTCTCAATCTAAAGTCGAGTTATTACAAGACGAGTTTTACCAGGATATTCAAATTCGCCTACTGACAGATTGACCCAATTGACACTTCCCTTATGCTTGGTGACGGGGATTCTTGTTTGATCCGTCTCCCCTAGAGACTAAATGCAAGCACCCAGCCTGCGGGTGTGGATACCAGCACAAGCTTAGAGGATGTTTGATAAGTTTTCAACAGGTAATTTTTATCTTAGGGAACAGGGAACAGGGAACAGGGAATGAGGAAGGGGGAACACACCGAACACACCAAAACAATAAAACAATACAATCCAGTCCCATCTCCTTACAAGCTATCCATTACCCGGATCTTTCTTAACATTCGTGAGAGCGATCGCTCGCAAACCCCCAAACCTTAATCCTGCGTTGATGATTATCAATAAAATAAGGTTTTTATCAATAAGAATAAGGTACATTTTGTCAAGAGTAGGGAAATTTTCAAGCGTTGAAACCGTTGCCACATAAATGTTTCAAGATTGTTAAGAAAAATGTGCGTAATGAATAGCCTGACAAGGGGAGGGTTAGGGTGTGGTCAAACAATAGTTGATACACTAATCATTACTTGACAAACAAGCTCTAAAAAGCGATAAGATTAGTCTAGTTTGTAGGATTCTCTCAATTTAACTACAACTGCTGACCAATATTCAAGCTCACAGGTCAACTGTAAAATTTGAATCCATCATGTCTAACTTGCCGGCACTGAATACAGAAACTATCTGGGCTATTCTTGATGATAAAATTGGTGATGCCATAGTCAATCAATTAGTATGGCACTATTTAGGTTATCGCTATGACTCTTCAATTGCTAAATGGGATAACAGCGAAGTCACATCAGAATGGCGAGATGATTACCCAGAACCACCTAATTTCATTGATAGCCGCCCAGCAACAGTAAAATTAACTCGTGCCATTCCCAAAGACAATAAACAAATTTTGAAAGAAAAATTGGGTTTTAAAGGTTACAAAATTGGTGAATTTGGTCCCCGACAGACTCGCAGAGCAACCGCCGCGAATTGGTTATTAAGTTATTTGCAAGAAACTCAGGGTAGCATTGAGTAAATTTCTGATAACAATAAGAGGTTGCGTGGAAAGTATTAGACAGGTAATTTTTATCTTAGAGGATGTTTGGAAAGTGTTAAACAGGTAATTTTTATCTTAGGGAACAGGGAACAGGGAACAGGGAACAGGGAACACACCCAACACACCTAAACAATAAAATCCAGTCACCTTTCCCTGATAAAGGGAAAGGTGAGGGATGGGTCAAACAATAGTTGATACACTAATCATGACTTGACAAACATCCTCTCGCAGTCCCCATGTATAACTCTGGTTTGATAACCATCTTAGTTGTAGGTCAGGTATAGCTACGCCACGCAAGCTATGACTTTAATTCAACAGTTAACTCTCTACTTCTGTTTGTCGCCAGACAAGTAAAACCAAGGAATGTCAGGTACCCTGGAATACCCTGGCTTTGGGCGTGGGAAGTTTCAGAAAATTTAAATTAATCATTTTTTTTTAATTCTCTCAAAAAATAAAAATAAAAAAATGATTTAATTGTTAAATTGCAGTGAGATATAGTAAAAACTGTACTATTGTATAAGTGTATCTAATCAGAGGGAATTGCACTGGTTAATCTTACTTCATATATGTAAAATGTTGTGAATACCTATCAAGGTTGAGTGAAGAGTTTATTCATCATTGAGAAAGTATTCATATCAAGATTTGTTAATGAAATTAATAAATAATTTCATGGCGATCGCCATTGAATAGATTTTGTTTGCACCTTATAATCAGGGAGCCTGTTAATGAGGCTCCTTTTTTTTGGGAATTAGCAAGAAATCTCTATGAACCAGGGTGATGATACATAAATTCCCATAACCGTTCAACTACAAAATGGTGTTTATAACGAAAATGCGATCGCGCAATCAAGCTCATGGCTTAAAGTGATGAAAACACAACAATTGAGAACTAGTCCATTGATTTCGGTTTCTCAGATATATGTATAATTAATTGCATATATGATTTGAACCGAGTAAGCTTATGTCTAAACCACTGTGGTGTCAGAGAGAATTACCCCAGTTTCCAGAAAGCGGGTTTTTGAATTTTTGCCCATTTTTCAGCGTTTTCAATTCCCTATGCCTATTACCGTGTAATCACCGGACAGTGCAGTATTTTAAGCAAAGTGAGTCAATATCATGCTACTTAGTATGGCAATGGCTAGACGGCTGAAAATAATTGATCAACATCCTCTCAGGAGAATAGCAAAAATCACCAGTTTAGCTCTATGCACAATAAATTATTTAATACTAACATCAAGAACTCTCACGTATTATTAACGCCGAATGAAGTCAAAACAAAATTACCTTTAACTAAATTGGCTGAACAGAATGTTTGGCAATATAGACAGGAAATCAAAAATATCCTAGATTTTCAGGACAGCAGAAAATTCATTGTAGTTGGGCCATGCTCAATTCATGATCCAGAAGCAGCACTGGAATACGCCCAGAAATTGAAAGTTTTATCTGACAGAGTGAAGGATAAACTGCTACTCATTATGAGGGTGTACTTTGAAAAACCCCGCACTACCGTGGGATGGAAAGGATTGATTAATGATCCAGATATGGATGATTCTTTCCATGTAGAAAAAGGTTTATTAACTGCACGTAGCCTACTGCTAAAAATAGTAGAGTTGGGTTTACCAGCCGGTACAGAGGCACTAGATCCCATCATACCTCAATATATTAGTGAGTTGATCACATGGTCTGCCATTGGCGCACGAACTACTGAATCACAGACCCATCGTGAAATGGCTAGTGGACTTTCCATGCCTGTAGGGTTTAAAAATGGTACTGATGGTAATATTCAAGTCGCTTTAAATGCTTTACAGTCTGCTAAAAGTCCTCATAGTTTCTTAGGCATTAATCATAAAGGACAGGTTAGTGTATTTGAAACTAGAGGAAATCCCTATGGTCACGTTATTTTACGTGGTGGTAGTCAGCCTAACTTTGAAGCTGCAAATGTCAAACTGGTAGAAGAAAAATTAAAAGAGGCGGATTTATCACCAAGAATTGTCATCGACTGTAGCCATGGAAATACTAATAAAGATTACAAATTACAACCGAATGTATTAGAAGATGTGATTCAACAAATAGTTGATGGTAATACATCAATAGTAGGTGTAATGCTGGAATCAAACCTATATGAAGGTAATCAACCCATAACCGGTAAGCGAGAAGAGTTAAAGTATGGTGTTTCCGTAACCGATAAATGTATCAATTGGGATGAAACTGAAAAGATTATTTTGGCTGCTTACCAAAAACTGCATTAGTTGCTAGGGTAGGAGTTGACACAAGCAGTTGAAATATGGACATACCAGCCCATACAGCCAAAATACTGATTGCTGATTCATACCAACAATTTGGCGGCTGTGATATCATGGGAGATTGCTGCATACATTTAACATAACTAGAAACTGAATCTATCATGGCTCTGACGCAACAGCGCAAACAAGAAATCATGTCGAACTATCAAGTTCACGAAACCGATACTGGTTCTGCCGAAGTTCAAGTTGCCATGCTGACCGACCGCATTAGTCGCCTCAGCTTACATCTCCAGGCAAATAAAAAAGACCATTCCTCCCGTCGGGGATTATTGAAGATGATTGGTCAGCGCAAGCGTCTTCTCTCCTATATTCAACAAGGTAGTCGGGAAAAATATCAAGATTTAATTGCTCGTCTCGGTATTCGTGGGTAGGAATTATCGCTTATGTCTGCTGAAGAATCCGATCGCAGCCCCTTACCTTTTGAACCAAAAACCAAGCGCCAAAAACCCACCAAAGGCACCAGTAAACCACAAGCACAGGTAAAGACTGCAGAAAGACCCCCTAGCAATCAGCCACCTTTCACTAAAGAAGAAATGGCCATTCCCGAGGTTGTTAGCCAAAGGATGATCCGGCGTGTGGCGGGATTCTGTGGTATACCAACAGCTTTGGGCATTACAACCCTAGTAGTCAGTTATTTACTGGCTACGTATACAGAAATCCAACTGCCTCCCATTGCCGTGTTATTGGTGAATATGGGATTATTTGGCATTGGAGTTTTGGGGATTACTTATGGTGTTCTTTCCTCCTCTTGGGATGAAGAAAGACCTGGGAGCCTATGGGGTCTAGGCGAATTTAGTACCAATTGGGGTCGAATGGTGGAAGTGTGGCGCGAAACTCGGCAAAAAAACCTATGAGCCTTGGCGCTCAGGTATCAGACTAACTGCGGTATGGGCTAGATTGTGAAGTTAGGCCACTTTACCTAACTTCCAAATTCCTAAGTAAAACTTGGGGATATTTGATTAAACCTTATACTGGGCAGCATAAGTACTGAGCGCCTAATCTTTTAACGTCATCTGCCAATCTGTATATTTCCTTAGAAGGATGATACACAGATGATGAGTTTGGGAACTAAATATATTTGAACTTAATTTAAATTCAATATTTAAATTCAATAAAATAAACAATATAATGTGTCTCCTACTTGTTTGAGGTTAGCCAATAGCTAGTTATTTGCTAATAATAGATTACATATCCTCATAAATGCTCAGATAGTAGTATGGCTTATGTACCACTACGAGAAGCAGTTAAACAACTGGGACTGCACCCACACACTTTAAGGAAGTACGCAGACAATGGCAAGATTGAAAGCATCAAAAACGAAGCAGGACAAAGACTTTTTCACGTTGAATCCTACCTCCGTGGTGCAGCTAGAACTTCCATTGTTTGCTACTGCCGAGTTAGTTCAACCA
>NZ_JANQDG010000009.1:0-5569 GCF_029891665.1 Anabaenopsis sp. FSS-46
TCAATAAGAATAAGGTACATTTTGTCAAGAGTAGGGAAATTTTCAAGCGTTGAAACCGTTGCCACATAAATGTTTCAAGATTGTTAAGAAAAATGTGGGTAATGAATAGCCTTACAAGGGGAGGGTTAGGGAGGGGTCAAACAATATTCGATACACTAATCATAACTTTCCAAACATCCTCTGAGAGAATAGTTGACACCCCCACAGGAGGGTCTAATAATCCTTGATTGTTTCAGTGTATCTACCCAATCAGGGATTATTAGCAGGGAACAAAATTGCGTTACGACTAGGTGTGCCCAATTCAGGTAAAGAATATTTAGGAGAGTTGGGAGTAATAGTAGAGGGAATATTGGGAGATACTTGCAAGCGTTGGACAAGAGCTTGTAAAAACCGATCTTGACTAGCTCGGAAGGCTGGAATTTGTGGACCACGGTTAATAATAGCAAACCAAACCAAACCGCGATCGCGTGTAGGGAAGACTCCAGCCAAAGCACTAACCTCGCGCAAAGTACCAGTTTTCATCACAGTAGCATAAGGCATATTTCTAGCTTGCATTGTTCCTCGACGGTCAAATCCAGAGGTAGGAAACAAGTCAGCTACATTAATATTGTGGGTGGTAGCTTCCCGTTGAATTGCCATTAACATAGCACAGGCAGCCCTCGGAGAAATACGATTGTCTACTCCCAGACCTGAACCATTAATTAATTGAATTTCTGCCTCCGGGACTCCGGCAAATTTGGCAGCCTGCGATCGCATTTTCGCTGTACCTCCTAGGGATTGAGCCAACATCTCAGCCATGACATTGTTACTAAAAACATTCATTTCCTTGATAAGTTGGTGTAAAGGTAAAGAACCGCGACGCATCAATAGGGTTTCTTGGGGCTTTGGTTGGGATGCTGATTTTACAATCCCCGCAATCACAACTTGAGGTTTAGCTGTGCCCTTGGGCATGGTTGAATATATGTAATTTGCCTGACGAGTCCAACTTAAATGATTTAGGGCTTGCTTGAGTATCTGAGCAGCTAATATAGGATTTGGTTCAAAATTCATGGCAAAATTCCCCCTGATCACCAAATTTCCCGTTACCTGCTTAATACCCATTTGATTGAGACTATTACCCAGGGCGAAGGCTTCTTCCCAAACAAACATGGGATCACCACCACCAGTAATCACCAAATCACCTTGCAATACACCGTTAACTATTGGACCTGTAGAGCTGACCAAAGTTTCAAATTGGTGGTCTGGCCCCCAAGTTTTCAAAGCCACAAGTGAAGTAGCAATCTTAGTTAAAGAAGCAGCTGGTAGAGGTGTTGTACCTTGATGATTAGCCATCAAAATAGGTCCGGACTGTAACCAAATACCCTGACTCTCGGTCAAATTTTCCGGGACTAATTTCGTGGTAATTAGTTCCTGTAAATATTGCTGAACTGTGGTAGACCCTACTGGATTAGGATCAGGAGCTAGAACTAAACCACGGCTATTGTGTAAAGCCAAAGTTTCCAAAGCTTCTGTGGGCTTAATTTGTACCCCAGCCATTTCCAGCCAAAGAGAAATTAAACCCGAACCTAATAATTCCAGCATCTTGATCCCCCTATATGTTTCCTGAGCTAATATACAAGTTTTTTGCTCATGATCAGTATTGACCAGGAATAATATCTGTCAAACCGCCCCTACTTTCTTTCTGGATGAGGTTTTTCTGCCACAGAAGGTGTACCCATCTGGTTAATTACCGCAATCATTTGATACAGGCGACCCAAATCACGTTGGTTAAAATACAACACCAGACGGGGTAATTCCTCGGTCTCATCTTGGTTTTCTGGGGGTAAAGCCTGACTTTTGATAATTTTTCCTTTTACCAGAATGTCGCTAAAGTTAGCATTTAATTTTTCCACCGCAGCATCAGATAAATCTGTTGATAGACGAATGACCAACTGTTCACCTACGTAACGGCTAGAGTGGTAAACTTGATAAAAATTGGTGATAGCATGACAAGCTACTTCCAGGTTATCTGTGACTGTGTAAAGGCTGGGGTCTTCAGGACTGACAAGACCTTTCTGCACAAGTTGTTTATCAATATATTCGCTCCAGGAGCGCCAATAATCTCCACCTGGATGATCAATTAAAACTACAGGAACCGGACCAAATTTACCCGTCTGGCTGAGGGTCATACACTCAAAAGCTTCATCTTGAGTACCAAAACCTCCAGGAAATAAAGCCACGGCATCACTTTCTTTGAGGAGAAACAGTTTGCGGGTGAAGAAATACTTAAAATGGATTAGCTTAGGATCACCCTCAATAAATGGGTTTGCCTGTTGCTCAAATGGTAACTGAATATTTAAGCCAAAGGAATTATTTCGCCCTGCGCCTTCGTTACCTGCCTGCATGATGCCGCCGCCACCCCCTGTCATTACCATAAATCCTAACTGACAAACAGAGCGAGCAAATTCCAGGGCTATCTGATACTCCTGTGTTTCTGGGGATAGACGAGCAGAACCAAAGATAGTTATTTTGCGGACGTGTCGATAGTCATAAAATAACTGGAAACCTCGCTCCATATCTGCTAAAGCGGCCGATAAGATTTTCCAGTCCAGACGTTCAATTTCACTGTCAGCTAAACGCACTATAGTAGCCAGTGCCTGCTGAATCAGTTGCCGATTTTTTAACGTTGGTAACCGGTCAAATAGTTCAGCGATGTCCGCCTGGAGACTCTCTAATGTTTCAAACGACGCAGATGAGGTCATGAGAACTTTCGTCACAATGGCATTACATTTTACCTAATTTTGCAATGCAATAGACAACTGCCTTGGGCAGTCGTGTTTGATAATTAGTGGTTGGTAAAGATTTATGAAAGTAAATTTTTAGAAAAGGCCTGTTATTTTAGCAGTGGTCATCTCAAACTCTTTACCACAACAGAAAATTTTTGGAGACGCGAGTTTTCGCGCCTCGCATATTGATCTAAATCTAGAGCAAATGGCAGGATCAAAAGGATGTTGATCCCAATTGAGTTTCAAAGATATTTTTCCAAAGTGTTAACTAATGTAGTTTTAGGTACTGCGCCAACTACCATATCAACTTTCTCCCCACCTTTAAAAATCATTAACGTGGGGATACTGCGGATACCGTACTTACTAGCAACGTTAGGATTCTCATCAGTATTGACTTTCACAACTTTTATTTTACCTTGAAACTGATCGGCTATTTCCTCCACTACAGGAGCTACCATGCGGCAAGGACCGCACCAGGGGGCCCAGAAGTCAACTAAAACGGGTACATCGCTGTGAAGTACTTCTTGATCAAAACTAGAATCTGTAACTTGTGCGGCTGCTGACATGCCTAAAAACCTTTGCCAATTATATTTTTGAGTTTGGTGAAAATTCTACCATAGCAAAAGCAGCAGCTTAGAGGTGAAGAATGTACATTTGCAACGAAGTTAAAGAAATTATGGATAAACATAAGGAACCGCCCGAACAGTAGTCCGGGCGGAGTGTGGTGTGAGGAGTGAACGGAAACATGCGTCTCCGCTATCTCCATTGTAGGCTACAGATTGGATTTTTCCAGGATTTTTTTAAGAGTCTGGAAAAAAATTTCTGCCAACTTTGAGTTTGGGTATGGGGTATAGGGCATGGTAGAAACTAAATAATTTATTTCTTATTAGTGATTCTCTAGTGCCTATGGGGGATTGTTTATTTACCCATGCCTAATTGTTGGGCTTTTTGGTACACTTTTCCCTCGGTTAGTAGGGAAGGAGCGATTACCACTTCTACTTGCTGCATTTCTTTGATGTTTTTGGCTCCTAATGTACCCATGCTAGTTTTCAAGGCTCCCAAAAGATTATGAGTACCATCATCTAGTCCGGCAGGACCAATGAGTATTTGTTCTAGACTGCCAGTAGTACCAACGTTAATGCGCGTACCACGGGGCAATACTGGGCTAGGAGTTGCCATTCCCCAATGATAGCCACGGCCAGGGGCTTCCGCGGCTCTCGCAAAGGGAGAACCAATCATCACACCATCAGCACCGCAGGCGATGCACTTACAAATGTCGCCACCGGTGATTAGACCGCCATCGGCAATGATGGGGATATAGTTACCAGTTTCCCGATAATAGTCATCTCTGGCTGCGGCACAATCAGCGATCGCCGTTGCTTGTGGTACACCTACGCCCAAAACGCCGCGAGAGGTACAAGCCGCACCCGGTCCAATTCCTACTAATACCGCAGCCGCTCCGGCTTTCAGTAAATTCAAGGTGACTTCATAGGTGACGCAATTGCCCAAGGCCACCGGAATGGGCATAGAACGGCAAAATTCTGCCAAATCAAGGGTAACTATCGAATCTGGGGATAAATGCGCTGTAGAGACTACTGTAGCCTGGACAAAAAATAAATCTGCTCCGGCTTTTGCCACTACCTGACCATATTTACTGGCTGCGGCTGGGGTTGCACTCACCGCGGCTATACCACCTTGCTGTTTAATTTCCTGAATACGTTTTTCAATTAATTCCGGCTTGATCGGTTCGGCATAGAGTTCTTGCATAAGGGAAACAAATTCACTTTTCCCTACAGAGGCAATCCGATCTAAAATCGGATCTGGGTCGGCATAGCGAGTTTGGATACCTTCTAAATTGATGACTCCTAATGCTCCTAACTGTGACAAGCGTACAGCCATCTTCACATCCACTACCCCATCCATGGCACTGGCAATTATCGGGATTTCTCGTTCAATATTGCCGATAGTCCACTTAGTATCTGCCAGACTTGGATCTAGTGTTCTGTTACCAGGAACTAGAGCAATTTCATCAATTCCATAAGCTCTACGAGCTTTTTTCCCGCGCCCAAGTTGAATTTCCACGCTTTAACTTTTCTCAAATCTGTTTAAGCTAGGGTATCAAATTGTGAGGGTATTTGCAGCAGTTTTTTTTGCCAGTAATGAATATGAGGATTTACCCCAGTGTGCGACTTTTAAGCTAATTAAAGCGATTAAACTAGATTAACTACGGCATACGTCAATTCTGACTTGTCAGAAAGCACGATAGAATCATGGGTCACGGTGAAGGCAGTTGCTTGCAAAGCACGCAATAAAATATTGCGTGCGCCATTCACATCACGAGAAATCTGTATTCCGCAATGTGGACATTTAAAAACTTTGTTTCCACCTAATTTATAGTGAACATGACCGCAGTTACCACAGGTTTTTGATGTATATGATTCGTTACAAAGCACGACTATTACACCTTTTCTTTGTGCAGCTTGCTTAAGATGTTGCTCAAATTTGTAATGAGAAAGAGTGAGCATTTGCCGTACAGACTTACTGTTGATTTTGCGTTTCTTCCCACTACGTCTTTTAATCACCATTTGACTAGAATCAAAGGTTGGTAAGTAAATTACTTTGTAGGAATTAACAAGCAAGTTAACAGCTTTGTTATGCAAATCCTTATATCAATTTACATTGAAGCTGCATAAAAAAGAGCTTCGAGAATAAAATCATAAGAAGTCAAGGAAATAACACGTTCTGATGTGATTTGACTGAGAAGTTCGTTGAGGCGAGCGCGAAGTTCATCAAGTGTGTTGAAA
>NZ_JANQDG010000010.1:0-20907 GCF_029891665.1 Anabaenopsis sp. FSS-46
TACTGAAGTAACTTATAATTCAGAATTACAAAGAGTGTATATCAATCAACAGAGTTATTTTACAGATATTCCTCAACATATCTGGGAATTTAAAATCGGTGGATATCAAGTATTAGATAAATGGTTAAAAGATAGAAAGAATAGTCATCGGGTCTTGTCAGTAGCAGAAATTAACCACTATCAAAAAATTGTGGTTGCGTTAACGGAAACCTTACGGTTAATGGAGGAAATTGATGGTTTAATTCCTGGGTTCCCGATTGAATAAGCTCAAAGTCTTTAATTGCTTGTGAATTTGTAGTATATAAAACAACTATTGGGAGCATCCCATAGATATGTACTGAATAGGGATGGTTTACCCATCCCATTTATATTATCTTTCCACTGCTGTAACTTCCTTGGGAACCCCAGCGGTTAACACTTCATGACCTGTGGGTGTGACTAAAACATCATCTTCAATGCGAATACCAATACCCACCCAACGCGGATCGGTTTCTGGTTGGTCTTCTGGTAATTTGGTATCTGGGACTATATAAATTCCTGGTTCCACTGTTAACACTTGACCAGGTTGTAAAATCTGGGGTTTATCTTCACCATACTGGTAGACACCCACATCATGGACATCTAAACCTAACCAATGACTGGTGCGGTGCATATAATAGGGTTTATACTTTTCTTCTTCTATTAACTTGTCAACTTCGCCCTTGAGAATACCAACTTCTACTAAACCTTGGGTAATTACACGCACAGCCGCATCATGAACCGCGTTAAAAGTGTTACCTGGTTTGACTTGGGCGATCGCCTGTTTTTGGGCTTCTAAAACAATCTCATACAATATCTTTTGTTCTGGGGTGAACTTACCCCCTACGGGAAATGTCCTGGTAATGTCAGAGTTGTAATAACCATATGCACAACCAGCGTCAATCAGCAGCAATTCTTGAGCTTGCATTTGCCGTTGATTTTCGATGTAATGCAATACACAAGCATTCACACCAGAAGCCACAATAGAAGGATAAGCTGGACCCATTGCGCCCCGCAACCTAAAAATATGTTCTATTTCCGCCTGGATTTCGTATTCATAACGTCCAGGGGATGTCAATTCTCTGGCGCGGTTATGTGCTTCTGCGGCGATCGCTGCTGCTTGGCGCATTAATTCTAATTCCGCCTCACTTTTTACTAATCTCATGGTGCTGAGAATAGTTCCGGTGTCCGAAATCCCCACAGGACCTGTACCACGTTTGGGATAGGTTCGCAGTAAACTTTGGTAGTTCTTAAGTATTATATCATTAAAAGTGCGATCGCGGCCGAAATGATAGTAAATACGATCAGCTTTTTCCAAATACTGGGGTAATTTTTCCTCCAGTTCCCCTATAGGGTAAGCAGCATCTGCGCCATAAATTTCTTTAGCTCCATCCACCCCACAAACGTAACCAGTCCAAACTTCCTTTTCTCTATCCTTGGGTTGCACAAACAATATAAAGCGATGTTCTGGGTGGTGTGGTGCTAACACTGCTACTGCTTGGGGTTCATTAAACCCCGTCAGATAGAAAAAATCACTATCTTGGCGATAGGTGTATTCTACATCATTGTGCATCACCGCCATGGGCGCACTGCGAAAAATCGCCGCACCATTACCAATTTTTGCCATAAATTCTTGGCGACGTTGCTGATATTCTGCTTGCATAGGTACTTAAATTTTGACTCTTAGTATTATTATACACTTCCAAACCATGTAGATTAGGTCAGTTGCTCCTGATATCAATTATTTTAGCCAATCTTGATTTCCATAGTCACTATCTGTATTTAATCAATTAAATATATATTTTCGATCATCAAGTTAGGGAATCAAAACACGATGGTTATATTGTCTGGAAAAAATGATAATTAAATCAAATTATCCTTGATTTCCTAGATATCTATAAAACCTGACATTTATAAAAAATAAATGTTTATAAATTAAATTATCAGCCAAAAATAATGTTTTTTAAATACAGAAATTCATCCAAAAAAAGAGATAAAAGTGGGATAACCACCAGTGATAAGAAAACAGTATGCCTACACAACAAAACCCATCTGTATTTGACGAGACGATACAAAGTTCATATGATCAATCCTTGGCAAAGTCAGCGCTATTAGTATCTAATGATCCTGGATTAGACGCTAGGTTACCAATAACTAGTAGTTCATCACAAGTAAATTTTCTCCCATCACTTCCGAATTTATTTGGAGGAGCTAACCCCAACCCTAATCCTTACTTAACCAGTGCGGCCATTGTCCCTGATTTCAATGGCGATGGTAAAGCAGATAAGCTGTGGTTAAATACTCAAACAGGGGAAATCATCATTCGCCTCATGGAAGGTTCCAGAGTGCAGCAAGAGGCTTCTCTAGGTCAATTTGACTTATCATCTATGGGTTATGAAATCGCTGATTTCAATGGTGATGGCAAAACTGACTTCTTGTTGCGTAATCAAGTTACAGGGGAAAATCGCATTGTGCTAATGGATGGTACAAGAATTGCTAATACCATAGCACTAGATACCGTTGACCCAACTTGGAAGGCTCAAATTGGCGACTTCAATGGCGATCGCAAAACCGATATTTTCTGGCATAATACCGAAAACGGTCAAACTGCTATTTGGACAATGGATGGTATTAATGTTGTCGATGCCTCCATTATAGAAACCACAGATACATCATTTACCCCCACCGTTGTTGATTTCACTGGTAATGGTAGAAGTGATATCTTCTGGCGCAATAGCGAAACCGGTGAAAACAAACTTTGGTTGATGAATGGAACCACTAAAAATGAATTTGCTCTCCAATCCCAAGACTCATCTTGGGACTTTACCCTAGGGGATTTTAACGGTGACTTGAGAACTGATATCCTGTGGCGTAACAGTGAAACAGGAGAGAACAAGATTTGGTCTATGAATGGTATCATAATTACCGAATCTAATTTAACAACATTAGACTCATCCTGGACATCATCCATTGGTGACTTTAATGGCGACGGTAAAACTGATATCTTCTGGCATAATCAGGTAACCGGTGAGAATACAGCCTGGATCATGGATGGCGGAGCAATCGCTTCTGAAGCCTTCCTACCCAACACCCAGCCTGGTTTAATGCTGTCACTAGGAGATTTTGATGGTAATGGTACAACTGATATCTACTGGCGCGATCCACAAACCGGTGTAGATAGAATTTGGTCTATGGATGGAACAATAGCAACTGAGTCTTTTGTGGCTGAAGAAGATAGATTTACACCAGAATGGTTAACTGCCTAAAAGTCATTTTTCGATATTGCTAGTCTGAAATTACAACAGGGGTAATTCATGAATTACCCCTATTCATTAAATCGCCAGATTTACTGCAAAAATGCTTACTAATTAAAATATTAATTAAAACCTATAGGTTAAAACCCTAATCTCACTCTTTTGGGGCAGATTATTAGCACTAATAGTAATTATATCATTATTACTACGACTTACAGTCATCCCCTGCATCAAACTCAGAAATTCATCCACTGGGGAAATATCACATACATCATTAGCCGCTTGTGTACGGTAGTGAGTGGGAATTACCAACTTAGGATTTAACAACCCAGTCACCTGCTGGGCTTCTTGGGCATTATAAGCCTTATCACTACCGCCTACTGGAATGAACAACACATCAGGGCGACCCATCAAAATTTGTTGCTCAATCCCAATCGGCCCCGCAGCACCTCCTAAATGGAGAATCTTAATTCCCCCTTGTTCCCAACTCCATGCGGTATTCATCCCAAATTGTTTACCACCTTTGCGATCATGGTCTACAGCAATTCCCTGTAACTGAATACCTTTAAACTCGTAAGCACCCGGTGCATATACTAGCTTGGGGGTTCCCGGTAGTCCATCTACCGCACCTTCATCTAGTAATTTACTGCTAATCATGACTAAATCCGCCTCGACTCGGGGCGGACGATACCCAGCTGTACAGCCAGCTGTGCGGAATGGATTAACCAAAATCCTCACACCACTACCAGTAAATAAAAAGCAAGTATGACCCAACCACTGAACTGATAAAGCCGGAGATTTTGCGTCAGCCTTGCGGCCTAAATTACTCAGCAGTGCTGTCACTAACCCCGTAGCACCATAGCCCATCAACTCTCGTCGGTTCATAAATTACCCTGTCGGCTGTAATTGTTCCAGAAAGTTTCGTAATAACTGCTTTCCTGAAGATGTTAAAACACTCTCTGGATGAAACTGGACGCCCTGAATGTGAGGATAGTTCCGGTGTCTCACTCCCATAATAGTACCATCCTCAACCCAAGCCGTGATTTCTAACACCTCTGGGCAGGTGTCACGGTCAATGACTAAACTATGATATCTGGTGGCTACCATGGGATTTTCTAAACCCTGGAAAACACCTACTCCCGCGTGAGACACTTGGGAGGTTTTACCATGCATCAAATCCTTAGCTGAGACGATTTTACCACCGAATACTTGACCAATGCTTTGATGCCCTAAGCAAACACCCAAAATTGGTAAGTTGTGACCTAGCTGTTTAATCACATCTTGGGAGATGCCGGCGTTTTCTGGACGACCAGGACCCGGAGAAATTACTATTAGATTGGGATTTAATCCCCTAATTTCCTCCACTGTAATTTTGTCGTTGCGAAAAACTTGAATATCTGAGGCCACAGGAAACTCTGCTGCTAGTTCTCCGAGATACTGCACCAGATTATATGTAAAACTGTCATAATTATCAATGACTATAATCAAGGCCTATGACTCCTGGTTTTTATCTAGAAATTTGACAGAATTAAAATCACTAGAGGGGGTAGCAACAGGGTAGCCGCCACCACTAAAGCTACTAAGGCTGATATCAGTACAGCACCAGCGGCGCAATCTTTGGCAATTTTAGCTAACTCGTGATAGGTCTGCTTCACTGTTAAGTCTACCAGGGACTCAATGGCTGTATTGATTAATTCCAATGCTAATACTAAACCACTGGTTATACTAATCACGGCAATTTCTACCCCTTGCAGGTGCAGGAAAATGCTTAAGGCGATCGCCAAAGCACATACACTTAAGTGGATACGAAAGTTGCGTTGAGTGTGAAAGGTGTAGCTAATTCCAGCCCAGGCGTATTTAAAGCTAATGAATAAATTAGAAGCAACTCGCCAGGACAGTTCCCGTTCCTTAGTAATCAGCGTTGGTAGGCAGTTTTGTGTTGATGGAGGGGAAACTTGTTGGGACATAAGCCTAAAAATAGAATGATAAAGTAATTACAGAAGAATCTCACTGATGTGACAATTTCCGATCAGGCAATCAACTTTGAGGCACTTTTCTACAGCAGTATTATAGACATTTCTTGACATAAATACAATTTAATACTCAATGTTAATATCAATACTAATTAACATCAGTAATTCTACTTGCTGCTTGAGCATTTGCATCAACTGTTCTTCATCTGGATGATCCCAACCCAACAGATGTAATAGCCCATGGGCGGCTAACCAAGCTAATTCGGTTGGTAAACTGTGTCCCTGTTGTTGTGCTTGACGTTGAGCCGTATTTACCGAAATAACAATATCACCTAGATACAAAAGTTCATCCTGCATTTCCGGATTTTGAGGAAAATCTACTTCCAATGTGGCAAAAGATAAAACGTCTGTTGGTTTATTTTGATGACGATATTCAGCATTCAATAACTGAATTTCCCTGTCATCTGTCAAACGCAGCCCGACTTCATAACCCGGTGCACGAGGAAGATCAGCTTGTAGACTTGACAACCAGCAACCAAACCAGTCTTGCCAAGTTTCCCTAGCAACTGGAATATACTTATACTCAAAATCTATAACTTCTCCTGAAGAGGATTGGTAAAACAAATCCTGCACATCTACTTCAACTTGCACCAGTTATCAACTCTCCTCCCGCCTACCGGGTTTTCATGTTGGTTAATTCTTACCGAGTTAGGTAAGCAAGACCCACGAACACAGCTAAAAGGCCTACAGTAGTAAGCGCAAAGTGTTTCATGGAAGTACCTCCCTTGCGCACCATGTTTCGCATGGCAAGTTTTACATAGCTAGGTTTGGGTTCTGTGGGCGAGTTGCTCATAATATTTTGACTACAACACTCTTTTATTTACCAATGTAACAGTTTACTGGGGAATTGACTCCCATTTTAACGATTTTGTCCCAGAAAGCTGATCAGAGCGGGAGTCAGCAACAATCAATCAAACTCCCCCCTAAATCTTTGGTTAGATAGCAATGTTTTCTACCAGCTGGCTTTCTTGCCGTAGATAAGCTTGAATAAACAAATCAAGCTCGCCATTCATTACATCACCTACCGCTGTTGTTTCCACATTGGTACGCAAATCCTTGACCATTTGGTAAGGGTGGAAAACATAATTGCGAATTTGGTTACCCCAAGAAGCTTCCACCATATCGCCGCGAATTTCAGCCACCTCTTGGGCTTTTTGCTCTCTAGCAATCACCAGCAGTTTAGCCTTCAGACGCGCCAGGGCTTTCTCTTTGTTTTGCAACTGAGAGCGTTCTTCAGTACAACGTACTGCAATACCAGTGGGTAAGTGAACAATCCGTACTGCTGTTTCTACTTTGTTGACATTCTGCCCACCTTTACCGCCAGCCCTAGATGTAGTGACTTCTAAATCCTTGTCTGGAATGTCCAGTTGTACAGAGTTATCTAACTGTGGCATCACTTCTACCCCAGCAAAACTGGTTTGTCGCTTGCCGTTAGCATTAAAAGGTGAAATGCGTACTAAGCGATGGGTGCCTGTTTCCGATCGCAAATAACCATAAGCATAGCGGCCAGTAATTTCCAGGGTTGCTGATTTTATACCCGCTTCATCACCCTCTGATTCTTCTGCTAAAGTCACCTTGTAGCCGTGAGCTTCTGCCCACCGGGTATACATTCGCATCAGCATAAAAGCCCAGTCTTGGGCATCTGTACCACCAGCACCAGCATTAATTGTCAATACTGCCCCCTCAGCATCATAGGGACCAGCAAGCAACTGTTGTAATTCCCACTGGTCTAGTTCACGATTGAGCTGAGTAACTGTAGATTCTGCTTCTTCTAATAGTGCCGCATCGGTTTCTAGTTCCAACAACTCTACCACAGCCTTGGTATCTTCCAGACTGGCTCGCCACTGATGATATTGTTCCAGGTGGTCTTTGAGGTCGTTAAGTTCTTGCAGTGTTTTTTGAGCTTCTGTCTGCTCGTTCCAGAATTCTGGCTGCGCTGCAATTTGTTCTAAATCTTGTATTTTGGCATTGAGCGCGGGTATGTCAAAGATAGTCCTGGGCTTTACCCAGACGACCGGACAATGTTTCGATTTCGCGTTTTAGTTCTAGTACTTCCATAGAGCTTGCTAAATTGGGTAGCGCTTTTGGTGGATATTGTTAAGTCGATTTATTTTTGATTGTAGCTGTAATTGGGCGACTTCTCTTGTAGTCTATGCAGTAGTGTTATCTCCTCAACCCAATTACTCGTTCTAGGTCAGCTGCTGTAAAGTCGGCTCCGGTAACATCTGCATTAGTGAAATTGGCTGCTTCTAAATCCGCACCTAGAAAATTTGCCCCTCTGAGATTTGCCCCAGTGAAATTCACTTCCTCTAGGTCTGCTGCTGTCAAGTCGGCTCCACTGAGATTAGCATTGCTCAAATTGGCTTGTGCCAAATCGGCACGGGATAAATCAGCGTTACTCAGGTTAGCACCCCTGAGGTCTGCTCTCTCTAGATCACAACCCGGACATTGACGATTTGACAGCAACTGATTAATTGCACCACTGCTAGTTATGTTTTGCTCTACTGGTTGAGCGATCACATTGGGGTTAGTACCCGTCTGCTCAGAGCTAAATTCATTGGGGTTAATTGCTTGAATCTCCTTTGGTTGGGCACATCCGATAATTGTCCCGGAAATTAGCAGGGCAATCGTACTTGCCACTTTGTGGAGTTCTAACATCAAAATCATCCTCTCAGAAAATGTCATTAAAAATAATTTATCAGCCCCTCCCACAGGGGGGATGGGGCAATGGATTGTGCTTAATCCCGACTATTCAAGGCAATTAGTAACCGTAAGATAAACACAAACAAGTTGATGTAGGTGAGGTACATGGACAAAGCCGCCGGTAAATATTCGTCATCCCTATAAGTACGGGGCAAGATGTAGAAGTCAACCACCGATACCCCAACAAATAGAAATACCCCCAAACCAGAGATACCGATTTCTAACCAACTGGGAGTGTAAACACCAAACATCGCCAATACAAATTGGGTCAAGACCACAACTACCAAGGCAATAACGCCTAAGCTGATAGTTTTGGTTAAAGCCATGCCATCATTTTCGGAGAGATTGGAACCAATTTGACGAGCAACAATAAAGGTGACACCACAACCTAGGGCTGCCAAGCCCACACCTTGAATACCTACCCCTTGGGTTTGCAAGGCCAGGAAGACTAAACCACTCAGGGTATATCCAGATAAGAGTCCGTAGGCGGCTAATAGAGGTAATGCTACACTCTTGTTGCCTTTTTCAGCAACATTACGGGCGACAAAAAATAAAATTAACTCCACAATCATCGCACCGATGAAGGTGGGGAAGAATATAGCGGGATTGGTACGGATAACGCCCAGACCACCATAGGTTCCCAAGGCGGTTAGCACCAGACCACCACCAACATAGGGTAGGGCATTGGCAATTACATTGGGGCCAATGAGCGACTGAGTTCTAGCCTCGCGAATAGCCTCACGAAAGTTGCTGGTATTGCTCATAAGTCGATTTTATGGAGATAGATATCCGGTTTACTTCTATTTATACCAACATTTGCTATTAATGGCTAGGTTCTAGGTGGCCTGGTTATGGTAGGAGTTATCGGGATTTTATATCGGCGATCGCACCTTTAGTCATGGCAGCAATGGTTTTATCACTAGCTTTAGGCAAATGATAATACTTACCTCCCGCTGTTTGTGCTAATTCTTTAGCAAAACCCGTGGACACAAATTTACTCTCGGTATCAATTACCAATAGCTGCATTCCTCCGGCGCGAATTCTCCCGGCAATATCTAATAGTTCTGCTTTGATGTCTGGCTTTTCTCCCGGTTCTAATGGTTCACCCAGAGACCGCGCCAAGGGAATATTACCCCGCCCATCCGTAATTGCCACAATCACCACTTGCCCCACATCTCCACTCATTTCTGAATTGACACCCACCCTTACCGCTTGAGTTAAACCATGTGCTAAGGGTGAACCACCACCACAAGGTAATCTTTCTAGGCGGTTACGTGCCAGAGCTATAGAACGGGTTGGAGGTAACAATACTTCTGCTTGTTCTCCCCGGAAAGGAATCAATGCTACTTGGTCACGGTTTTGATAAGCCTCCGTTAACAGTTGCATCACCGCCCCTTTAGCTGATTGCATCCGGTTGAGAGCCATGGAACCCGAAGCATCCACTACAAATACTATCAAGGCTCCCGCTTTGCGTACCAAGCGCTTGGCACGGATATCGCTTTGCTCCACAATAACTCTTTTACCCGGGTGTCTTGCCCTTCTGGCTTTTTGATAGGGTGCAGCCGCCCTAAGTGTAGCATCTACAGCAATGCGGCGCACTTTCCCCTTGGGTAACATGGGCTTAATATAGCGTCCCCTGTCTTCGGAAAAAATCATACTCCGACTGCCAGATTTACCCTGACGCTTGGCCATTTGGGCAAAATAAAGCACGCTGTCATCCAGAATTACCCCTTCTGGGTCAAAAATAAATTCCTCTGGAACATCAGGGGGTTCTTGTTCTTGTTCTTGCTCTTGTTCTTGCTCTTGTTCCTGTTCTTCCTGTTCTTCCTCCTCCTGTTGGTCCTCTTCTTGTTGATTTTGAGGGGGTGGGGGTGGGGGTGGTGGTGGTTGGTCTGGTGGTGGGGTCTGGACAATTGTTGAACGTGGTACAATGACGAACTCCACAGCCCGGCGTAAATCTTCGGCGTTGACTGTTGTCCTTCCTTCTAAAGCCGCCGCAGCTTTAGCTACACGCACGGCGAATAATTCCGCCCGATGTCCTTCCACTCCTCCGCGAATGGCTTCATTGACTAAATAGGTAATTTGTTCTACGGTGATGGTTACTTCTTTCAACCATTCCCGCGCTAGAATAATTTGGGTTTTTAACCCGTCTAAATCTTCTGCGTATTGCTCCAGAAATGCTTGGGGGGATTTAGCATAGGCGATCGCTTGCTCCACAGCTGTTACTCTTTGATCTAGTCCCAGGACACCATCAGCAGAAAGAGCGATGGCAATTCTATCTAGTAAATGCTCCCGTAATCCTCCTTCTTCTGGGTTATAGGTGGCTATAAATAAGGATTTGCAAGGATGCTGAAAACTAATTCCTTCCCGCTCAATTTGGTTACGTCCCTCGGATAAGACTGTGAGCAGCTGATTTGATATTTGGTCATCTAATAAATTCAACTCATCCACATACAGCACCCCTCGGTTAGCTGTGGCGAGTAACCCCGGCTGAAAAATTGTATCACCCTGCTTTACAGACTGTTCTACATCTACAGAACCTAATAATCTGTCTTCTGTGACCCCCAAGGGAATTTGGACAAATGGCGCCGGAATAATTTCCGTGGGTACTTCTGTAATATCTTGATCTGCGTACTCTACTAACAGATCATCATCCCAGTCTTCTGGGCGGTTGGGATCGCAGTTACTCATCGAGCCTTTCACAACTTCGATGGGTGGTAGTAAGGCGTGAATAGCACGCGCCATTACTGATTTTGCCGTACCGCGACGGCCGGCGATCGCCACTCCTCCCAAGCCAGGATCAACTGCTGCTAACAGCAAGGCTAATTTAATTGCTTCTTGACCGACTACAGCTGTCAGGGGGAAGGCTGTGATTGTAGGGTTGATAGTAGGCGCGGGCATGGTTGGCACAATAGCTAGTCTCGGCTTTTAGCATAGCAATTTTTGGCACCTTCAACATGGCACGTGCTTTCTTGTCCATTCTGACTATAGTAATTTTACTTATTTTTATCCTTGCCCTAGCAATAAATCTCCAACCTTGGAGAGCATTCTATGATCTTCATATAGAGTTGTACTTATTTCATTACTAATGACTCTGAACATGGGGTTATGCGATTACTAAATATAATGGCAATAGTCTCAAATTCTATCAGAAAGTATCAATTTATCGACTATTTTTATGGTTAAAAGTATATCCTTATACGAATTTTTATTACAATTGTCTTCAATCAGGTTAAATTAGACTATGATTTGTTTAGTGGGTAGCCTAATTTAAATTCATATAAATTGGATTTAAAACGGAGGAACCAATGTTTGGGGCTAATCTTAAGAGAGACACCTTCCAGTCTTAGCCCGTCAGCTAACTTCGTCGGCAATGGAAGGAACTCCCAAAACTTTGGCTTTAATACCAGTTGTTATTGGGGTTTCTTTGCGGATATTGCTCATTATATCTTGGCGATATACTATATCCGTTTTTAACCTACTTCTCATTCATAACTTGTTTATTTGGGGAGAAGTCGAAATTGTGAATATAAAGCCAATGTTAGTGCGTCTACAAAGCGCCATAGGTAGAGACGATTTAACTGAGCAAATGGTACTATTACCAGAGTCAAAAAAACCATTTTCTCAAGCATTTAAGTCTCCCAAAATAATCGTTGCTTACCATGGTTCACCCAATAGTCATACTGCGCTGGATATAGCTTTCTGTATTGCACAGCAAACCCGTTTGGCGACAAATGTACAAGTGAATGTACAGGCTGTGTATGTAGTAGAGAATCAACATAATCAGTTTCTAGATTCCTCAAATTTAGAGTCTCAGGTAAGTCAACTATCTCAATCTAATCTTCCTATCTTGACTCCATCAAAGTCGAGGGGAACAACACAATATTTACCGAAAGAATACATTCTTCCTCTTGAGCAAGCAGATAGAGTTTTATGGCAAGCGCGCAGCCTAGCCAAAGAATGGCAAAGTTATTTTAAATCTCATCTGCGGTTTGGTTGCGTGGCCACAGAACTAAAAAATGTGGTGGAATTAGAAGCTGCTGATATCTTATTTTTGGGATGTAAGTCTGTTAATCATACCATGGTGAAGATGCTGGGTTCTAATTTTCCCTGTACCGTTTTAGGCATACCCCATTCTATTAATGAATAAATATTGCGTTGGATTAAATTAAAGCAATTTTCTATTTAATGAAAATTGCAGAAAAGTCACCTATGTTGGGGTGGCTTTTTTGCCAGAAATATAATTTCCTTCAACTCCAGAGGTATATCGTGGAAAATTGGCAGGCATTTCTGAGTTTTTTCACATTTTTGGGCGTGATTGCTTTAGTGATAACGGAATGGATGCATCTAACTATTGCGGCATTTTTAGGAGCATTATTATTAGTTTTTACTAATATTATGAGCTTGCAGGAAGCAATTGACTATATCAGTGAAAGCCATGCCACACTGGGTTTATTGTTTGGCATTATGGTATTTGTCCGGGCATTTGAGTCTACTAAAGTATTTGATTATTTAGCTACTAAAATAGTACTCTTAGCTCAAGGCGAAGGCAAACGCCTTCTCATCAGTATTGTTGGAATTGTTACTGTTGTCTGTTCAGTTCTACCCAATGCCACAACAGTGATGTTATTAGCGCCTTTAATTCCACCAATGGCACAAGAATTAGGCATAAATTTTGTGCCTCTACTAATTTTAATGGTTTTAGTTGCTAACAGTGCTGGACTACTAACCTTAGTTGGTGATCCTGCTACCTTTATTGTGGGGGATGCAGTTAATATCAGCTTCATAGATTATCTATATAATTTAAGCTTAGGAGGAGTCATTGCTGTCGGTGTGATCATACTATTTCTACCAATTTTATTCCGCAAAATTTGGCATACTAAACTAGATAGTTTAGCAGAACTCCCAAACCCACGAATCAATCACCCGCAAGTTGTAATTGTGGGCGGGGTAATTGTAGGTTTAGTATTAATATTTTTTGTCATCGGGGAATCTCTACCCATACCTATTTCACCAGCGGCCGCAGCTTTATTAGGTGCAGCTTTAGCCTTGTTACTATCTCACCACAGCAAAATTGATTCTGTTAACCATATACTGCGAGATGTTGACTGGAGTACATTAATATTTTTCATGAGTATTTTTGTGCTAATTGGGGGACTAGAAAAAACAGGGGTAATTAATGCTTTATCAGGTATATTGGCGACAATTATCGGTAAAAATATTTTCCTGGGTTCTTTAGTTTTGTTGTTTTTTGTGGGGATATTATCGAGTCTAGTACCCAACATTCCATTGGTAGTAGGGATGCTTCCTTTGCTTAAACAATATCTTGTCACAGTGGGATTAGTCAGCCCAGAAGTTCTTCTTACAAATTTTGATGGACAGTTTCCCCCGGAAGTGCTCCCAATGTTTTACGCCATGATGTTTGGTGCAACCTTAGGAGGGAATGGTACTTTAATAGGAGCATCTGCTAACATAGTAGCCGCAGGTATTTCTGAGCAACACGGTCGTCCGATTTCTTTTAAAACTTTTCTTCATTATGGTCTCCCAGTTATGATTGTACAACTTGTGGCGTTAGCCTTATATGTAATGGTTCGTTTTCTGTTGTGATCATAGGGGTATTGTGCGCGTTTCCGGTAGAGTTCCATGGGTGAGCAAGTTATCAAAAAGGCGGTTACCAGTTTGGGTACCGCCTTCTCAATTTTGATTTGTATTATTGAAGAGTTAAGAACGTCAATGTTTATTTGGGAATTAGTAACTACTCTCGACTTAGTCCTAGCATTTTCAAGACGAATATCTCATAATGTGGAGTACGTCCCGTAAAACGCTGTATCCAGCTAAATCCCAAATTAGGTAAGCCAGAAAGCCAATCATTGCCAAGCGGCCATTCCATAGTTCTGCTTGAGGGTTCCAACCAAAAAGAAAAGCGTTGCGGTCAACACCGTTATAAGCTGTAGCTACTGGTGGTAAATCTGTAGAACGACGTGGTTCTTTAGTTTCCATGTTTCTACTCCCAAATCCAACTAAATTGTTAATTTTTTAATGGTTAACGACCAAGAAGATGTAGTACATCCCGTAGAACACTATATCCCGCTACATCCCAAACTAAATAGGCCAGAAACCCAATCATTGCAAAGCGACCATTCCAGATTTCGGCTTGAGGAGTCCAGCCAAATAGAAATGCATTCCTATCTCTGCCATTGTATTCCACCGCCACCGGTGGTAGATTTGTGGAAGAACGCGTCTCTCGAGTTTCCATTTTTCTTATCCAAAATTATTTATTGCTTAACCTTAATTTAGCTGTTTATCAGTAAGTTGCTTTCCCTCTGTAGGTACAAACTACACACACCTCTTGCGGAGGATTATCAGAAAGTTATAATTCTGGGCATATCCACCTTGAGGGGGTGATGAAAATCCTCAGCATAAATAAATGTAAATTAATAATTTCTCAAGCATAATAACTCAATATATCTAATTGATTTATACATCAAACTCTTGCCAGGTATGGCTGCCAGGTAGAAATCCTAATTGTCATCATAAAAAGCTAATTTTTTGGGTAATTTCAGCCAATAAATTACCAAAATTAAACTCTGAAATCATAGTATTTTTCAGGCATTGTAGCTTCAGAAAAATCTTAAAAGTTAAATCCTCAAACTTATACCTAGGTATAGATAGATTTTTATAACTTGAGAGAGATGCATAAAATGGCTAAATTCCACGATCCTAAAAGTGGAAAAAAATCAGTATTGCCATAGATACACCCAAGAAATAGATGTTGAATTACTGCTCATGAAATTCCTCATCCTCCCCAAATTCCAATTTATAAGAAGGAAATATAATGTTTCAATTTACAGAAAACATCCTGGAACTTTACAAGCCACTATTATGGGTAGCACAGACTCCCGTAGTTCCCACTGCTATCACCCCAGCCCAGGCATCAGTGATCAATTCGGGTCCGCGCTTTTTTGTGGCTTTAATCTCCGGTGTGATCCTAGCTTTTGCCTTCCAATTACTGTTAACTAACCTCTCCGTCGCCGCTGGTATTTCCTACTTGGGGCGGCCATCTGACTCAGATGCAATGGTTGGGGAAGTGGGAAGTTTCGGTGGTAGCATTCGCAAAATTGGTACAGCATTGGGGTTATGGACATTAGTTACTGTTACCATCGCTTTATTAATCGCTTGCTTCCTCGCAGTTAAATTAAGTTTACTGGTATTAGATGCCAGGCTGGGCGCAATTCTGGGATTAGTTATTTGGGGAGCATACTTTTTGCTGCTGGTGTGGGTAAGTTCGACCACTGTGGGTTCCTTGGTTGGTTCGGTCGTCAATTCAGCAACTTCAGGTTTTCAGGCGATTATGGGGACTGCTTCGGCTGCATTGGGTGCAAAGGCGGTGAATCAACAAGTCGTAGCAACAGCCGAAGCAGCAGCAGCAGCTGTGGGTCGGGAATTAGGGAATGCTGTTGACCCCCTTAGTATTCGGGAAAATATAGAAGATTACCTAGAACAGATCCGCCCCCCAGAATGGGATATATCCCACATTCGCAGGGATTTTGAAAATTTACTCAGAGATCCACAATTGCAAGCGATCGCATCCAGTCCAGACCTCCGGAACATTGACCGCCAAAGGTTTAGGGATTTAGTCAGCAGTCGTACCGACTTTTCTCCCAGAGAGGTTAAACGTATCAGTGATATACTATACAAAGTTTGGCAGCAGGTAGTTAGTCAGCAAAAACCCATCCAAGACAATTTAGCCGAGTTAGTTAACTATTTGCAGTCACTCCCCCCGGGACAAGGGAAGACAGATGAGATCAACGCCAAATTAGATCGGTTAATAGCAGAAATCCGGACTGCTCAGGAAACAGCATCAAGAACAGAAAAACCAGGTTGGATGCAACAAACTTTACAACAAATAATCACTGCACTGACTGGTATTGTGTTGGGAAGGGCAGATTTATCAGATATAGATGTAGAAACAATTTGGCGATCGCTCACCACTGCGAAGGAGAAACTCACTGCACAAGCTGATAAACTGGGGTTGCCCATACCATCACAACCCTATAGTCCCATTAGGGCTGATGTGGAAAACTACCTACTAAATACCTATGCTTGGCAATTCAGTCCTGAGAGAATTGCTGAAGAATTTCGTCATGTCATCTATGACCCAGAGGCAGACCCTGGTATAGTCAAAAGGGAACTAGAGAGAGTTTCTCGCCAGGATTTTGCCCGTACTCTCCAGGAACGGGGGATACTCACCCAAGAACAAATCCAGCGTATTGCTCACCAGCTAGAAACTGTCCGCCAAGAGGTATTAGTTATAGTCAGGGATGCGGAAGAAAGGGAGATTACACAAGACCTACAACGCCGAATAGAAAGTTACTTACTTGTTACCAATAAAGCAGAATTAACTCCACAAGGACTTGAGCAGCACTTTAAACCATTATTAGCAGATCCACAGGTAGATTACGAAACTCTCTCGCTACGACTGTCACAATTAGACCGCCAAGAAATGCGGGAGATATTGCTAGCACGAAATGATATTCCCACAGAAGAAGTCAACCCGATTCTCAATGAATTAGAAAATCAGCGCCATCAGGTCTTGGTACAATCTCAAGGGTTGGCGGAACAAGCCAAACATCACGCGGAAACTTTATGGTTAAATTTAGAATCATATCTGCGTAATACTGGCAAAGCGGAGTTAAACCCTGATGGGATTCGCGCGGATGTGCAAAAGCTGCTAGAAGACCCCCAGTCGGGAATCATTGCTATGCGGGCGCGATTAGCTCGCTTTGACCGAGATACCTTAGTTAGCTTACTCAGTCAGCGCCAAGATTTGAGTCCACAGCAAGTTAATCAAATTATTGACACTGTAGAAGAGTCCTGGCACAAGATCCGCCATACACCTCAAGCTTGGAAGGAACAGTACGACTCAGTAATAGCTACTATCGCTGATTATTTACGTGATACTGGTAAAGAAGAATTAAACCCTGAAGGCATTCAACGCGATTTTAACAGACTATTTTACAACCCTAGAGAGGGAGTTATAGCCTTGCGCCGGCGTTTGTCTCAGGTAGACCGAGATACTTTAGTTCAGTTACTCAGTCAACGGCCAGACCTGAGTGCAGAACAAGTCAATGAAGTTATTAATTCTGTGCAAACTTCCATTCGTAATATTGTACGTGCGCCCCGTCGTTTGGCTACCCGCACCCAGCAAAGAATGGCAACATTTCAAGCTTATCTGTCAGAGTATTTGCGGCAAACTGGTAAGGAGGAACTTAACCCAGAAGCTATTAAGCGCGACCTACAATTATTATTGCATGATCCCGGAGTGGGAATGGAAACCCTGGGCGATCGCTTGGCTCATTTTGACCGTTCCACAGTCATGGCTTTGCTAAAAATTCGGGAAGATATGACTGATGAAGAAGCAGCCAGAATTGCTGATCATATCGTCTCCGTGCGGGATCAATTTGTAGAACAAGTACATGGTATTCAAAGGGGGATTCAAGATGTGATAGAAGGGATTTTTGCCCGGCTCCGTAACTATCTCAATTCCTTAGAGCGCCCAGAATTGAATTATGATGGCATCAAGCGCGATATCCGCAGGTTATTTGATGATCCACCGGCGGGGTTTGAAGCGTTACGCCGTCGCCTGTCTGCTTGTGACCGGGACACCTTGGTGGCGATTATAAGTTCCCGTGAGGATATTTCTGAAGCTGATGCCAACGCCATTATTCACCAGATTGAGCGGGTACGCAACACCGTACTGCAACGTGCTGAAAGGCTACAGCAGGAAAGCCAACGCCGTCTAGAAGAGTTAAAATATCAAGCACAAAGACAAGCAGAACAAACCCGCAAAGCCGCTGCTACAGCTTCTTGGTGGTTATTTGCTACGGCATTTGTATCAGCTGTATTTGCTGCATTAGGAGGAGCGATCGCTGTGGTTATAATTTAGGTTAAAGGATTATTCGCCACTTGCTTCTCCCCATTGATTAATGGCAGAAAATATTGACGAGTAGTCGTCATTAGCAAATGACATTTTCATCGCCGTTTGCAAAATTTGCCGCACAGATTCAATACTGGCGAGATCCAAACCCAGTGATTTTGCTGCTGAGATAAACAAATCTGTATCTTTGAGCAGGTGTTTTGTGGGGAAATTGGGATTGGTATAATCGCCGTCTAGCATCCGTCTGAGTTTCTTGTCAAAAGTAGGCGCATAAAGTGAACTTTCGCGTAGGATTTGCATAAATAAATCTATGTCAATACCTTGACGCTCGACAAACGCCAGACTCAGAGCAAAGCCAGTGGTTAGGGAAGCAATGAGTTGATTTAGTGCTAACTTCAACCCCGCAGCCGAGCCTACGGGACCCACAAATACAGGCTCTGGACCAAAGTTTTGCAGTAACTTTAAATCCCGTTGATATTGTCTTTGTTCTGCACCTACCATGACAATCAGCTTACCAGCTTTTGCTTCTGGAATACTACCTAATACTGGAGCTTCTATATACTCGCCACCGCCACCAATGACCGCATCTCTGATTTCTTGGCTTTCTATGGGGGTAATAGTCCCCATCTGAATCACAGTCCGCCCTTCTAGAGTGCGCCAAGCAGTATCTGAAAGCAAAACATGATAAATTGCTGCGGCATTAGTCAACATGAGAATAATGTAATCAGCAGCACGAATTGCTTGACGGGGATGTGTTACAATTTCCGCACCAGCTGCCTGTAGTGGAGCTAATTTTTCTGGGGTGCGGTTGTAGGCCACTAGCTCTATGTTGGCTGCTAACAACCGTTGAGCCATCGGTAATCCCATAAGTCCAGTTCCCAGAAATGCCACCTTCATTTTTTACTTTCCTTTGGTACAGCTTGGGTGTAGCCAGTCCTAAATATCGCGTTTCCATGGTCTGATTGTAAGATTGTTGAACAGTTATCACTGTCCAGAAATAACTGTTCCCTAAGGAGTCAAGAACAATCAGCCCCCAGCCGCAAAGGTGACCATTATAATCACCGACAGCAAGATGCCGGGGCTAAGTAGTGTTATCAATAACAAGAGTTCATGAGCGGTCATAATTAATACTTTCCTGTTACCTGGGTCTGCACAGTAGTCAATTTTATGCTAATCTATATCAGGACAAGATCGCATTCTTAAAGAGAGTCTTAACTTTCCTCTATTTTACTCCGGCACAGTTAACCCTGTGAGTGGTTGACCTATTTCTGTAGGCTTGAGTCCTTTGCTTTGAATTAAAACTCCAAAGCTACCTAGCCCTGAGGGGTCTATGAGCTGGTGTAATGCTTCCCGCCTTTGCAGTAGTTGTGAGAGGGGAATTTCTTGATGAGAAATAGCAGCAATGCGCTGGACTAAACCCAAGGCCATTAAAAATAAACCCTGCTGGATAAATCCTATTTTCTCTAAACCAAAGCGATCGCCCCATCGTTCCAAAGCAGTAAAATCAACATGAGCGGTAATATCTTGCTGACCAATGTTGATATAGGGGTTGTTGTGGTGGCGATGGTTGTAATAACATTGTAAGGTTCCTTGCGATCGCCGGGAATGATAATAACGATGAGCGGGGTAGCCATAATCAATTGTTAACACATACCCGCGATGCAAGCGGTCGGCTACTATACCTAACCACTCACCAGCAGCCAAATTAATTTCACTACGATAACCATCCTCATAACTAGGATGAGTCAAATCAATTTCTATCAAGTTTAAGTATTCTTGCAGTAGGGGTGTAGAAACTTCGCCAGTCACCTCTATAAACGAAGTTTCAGACTTATCTTTGTGGGTAGTGATATAAATTTCTCGCATTTCCCCAGCTTCTAAAATAAACTGATGCACTGGCAAAGCATCCACCAATTCATTAGAAAAAAAGCAACCAGTTATCGAGTCAGTGGGGATATCTTCTAAATTACACCAACGAACAGGAAAGTTTTGTAACCGTTGCTGTTGTTCTTGCTGAAATCCTGGGGACTTCTCCACAAGAATATACTTTAGCGCCTGAAAAAAGTCTGGATAATGTAGCTGAGAGTAGCTCAGGATATGCATAGCCAACATTCCTTGACCTGCTCCCATTTCTACCAAAGAAAAAGGCTCAGGACGCCCTAAAACTTCCCACATCTGGCGAAATTGTTCCGCCAATAGCTCCCCAAAGTCATTACCCAGACTAGGAGAGGTGAAAAAATCACTACCCCCAAATCCAATTTTCACAGCGTGACTGGAGTAGTAACCATGTTCGGGGTGATATAAAGCCATATCCATGTATTCAGCGAAAGTAATTCGCCTTTGGGGACTGGTAGTAATACGATGAGCTATGGCTGTACACAATGCTGGGTTAGAGGTCATAGACAAAATATGATCATGATACGACAACCGCCAACGAGGTTAGGACAAAAACAGATAATGAAATGATGCTATAGTAATCATCATCCCAGCAGTCAAAAATACTTAGTATCCCTCAAAAATATTAGTGAAACGTGACTCGATTTATTACCAAATTTTCAAGCGCAGTCCGGGGTTAATTTTTGAACTAATTAATCAGTCTCCGCAACAAGCAGATAAATATCGATTTGAGTCAGTGGAGGTGAAAGAAACAACATTTCGCATTGATGGGGTGTTTTTACCGCCAGAAGGCGCAAAATCAAGGATAATATTTTTCGCAGAGGTGCAATTTCAGAAAGATGAAGGTCTTTACCATCGCTTTTTTACCGAGTCACTGATGTATTTGAACCGGAATCAGTCTGAATATGACGACTGGTATGGTGTGGTGATCTTCCCCTCACGTAGTTTAGAACCAAGGGATAGTAGAACCCATCGGACTTTATTAAATAGTGACCAGGTACAGCGAATTTATCTAGATGAGTTAGGATCTCCCAATACCCTGTCAATAGGTATTAATTTAATGCAG
>NZ_JANQDG010000011.1:0-102759 GCF_029891665.1 Anabaenopsis sp. FSS-46
TCTTTCCTGGTGTCTATGGCGCGGTGGAACCACACTGATCCCTTCCCGAACTCAGAGGTGAAACGCTGCAGCGGCCACGATAGTTGAGGGGTAGCCCTCCGCAAAAATAGCTCGATGCCAGGTTTAATATTATACGACAAAACACCCCTTGGGGGGGTGTTTTGTTTATACAGATTAACTGCTCATCTCCAGCATCCGTTGTATTGGTCGCAGCGCAGCCTGGCGGATATCCTCTGACATGGTGATTTCGGGAGTACGATTTTTCATCGCTAAATATAATTTTTCCAAAGTATTTAACCGCATAAATGGACATTCGTTACAAGCACAGTTGTTCAATGGCGGGGCAGGAATAAAGTGCTTTTCCGGGGAAAGTTTCTGCATTTGGTGAATAATACCCGGCTCTGTAGCCACTATAAATTCTTTTGTAGGGCTGTTTTGACAATATGTGAGTAAGGCGGCTGTTGAGCCGATGAAACTTGCGTGGCGCAATACGCTAGTTTCACATTCTGGGTGAGCGATCGCCTCAGCTTGTGGGTGTGTAATTTTCAACTCCACAATCTTCTTCTCAGAAAATGTTTCATGAACAATACAGCTCCCGTCCCATAGCAACAAATCTCGTCCGGTTTGTTCCATCACATACCGTCCCAAATTCCGATCCGGAGCAAAAATAATCGGCTGTGTTGGTGGTATTTGTTGCACAATCTTGACAGCGTTGGAACTGGTGCAGATAATGTCACTCATGGACTTAATGTCGGCAGAGCAGTTGATGTATGAAACCACTAGATGATCTGGATGTGCTGCTTTAAAAGCTGCAAAAGCTTCTGGTGGACAACTATCTGCTAAAGAACAACCGGCATTTAAATCTGGTAAAAGCACTAACTTATCAGGGTTAAGTATCTTTGCTGTCTCCGCCATAAAGTGAACACCAGCAAAGACAATCACATCTGCATTTGTCTGGGCTGCAGCTTTGGCTAATTGCAAGGAATCCCCAATAAAGTCGGCGATATCCTGAATATCCGGTTCTTGATAGTAATGAGCCAGGATCACTGCATTGAGTTCCTTTTTTAGACTCTCAATGGCAGTAAATAAATCTAGTGGTAGTTCACCCGTTTGGGTTTTGTTTTTTTGAGGTAGTGCGGTGGTAAACACAGTTAGGAGTTGCCTTAAGTTCCACGTTTTTGTTCTGTGGATTCAATTATAGTAGTTTTTACCAAAAATAGTATGGGGTCGATATCCCCTCTGTTCTGTGCAAATCCGGCGGAGTTTCATATGCTGGATATAGACGGCAAGGAAAGTGGCATGACCAGTCAGAAAACCAAATCAATAACCCTAAAAATTGCTGTAGTTGGAGATGTTCACGACCAATGGGAAGTAGAAGATGGCATTGCACTCAAGTACTTAGGTGTTGACTTGGTGCTGTTTGTGGGCGATTTTGGCAATGAATCGGTGGATGTGGTCAAAGCGATAGCCTCCCTGGATATTCCCAAAGCAGCAGTGATGGGAAACCACGATGCCTGGTATACTGCCACGGAATGGGGACGGCGGAAATGTCCATATGACCGTTCTAAGTCAGATTGGGTACAAGAACAACTCGATTTATTAGGACCTGCCCACGTAGGTTACAGTCTGCTGGATTTTCCCACCTGGAATTTAACTGTGGTGGGAGGTCGTCCTTTTACCTGGGGTGGACCAGAGTGGAAATTTGCGGACATCCTGCAACAACGGTATGGTGTGACGAGTATGGAGGAATCCACTGACCTGATTGTTAAAGCCGCAAACAGCGCCGCTCATGACACGATTATTTTTCTGGGACACAATGGACCTAGTGGTTTAGGCGATCGACCCGAAGACCCCTGCGGTAAGGACTGGCATCCCATCGGTGGTGACTTTGGCGACCCAGACCTGGGCGCGGCGATTTCTCAGGCTCTCACGTCCGGTAAAAAAATTCCTCTGGTGACGTTTGGTCATATGCACCGCACCCTCAGACATACAAAAACAGTCCAGCGCAAAGCTGTATTTAAAAGTCCAGAGGGAATCATTTACCTAAACGCAGCAAATGTACCCAGGATTTTGGAAAATCAGGGGCAAAGGCTGCGCAATTTTTCCATTGTCTCCCTAGAAGCCGGTGAGGTCTCCCAAGTCTCCTTAGTCTGGGTAGGCTATGATTTCCAGGTGACTGTAGAGGAAATTCTCTTTGACATCTCCCCTGGTTAAAACACAGGGGATTTTAAACTCATGTTGCTACGCAGGCCCAAGCCGTGCTACGCAACGTTTACAATATGATTTGCTTAATCACTTAAATAAATCAACTCGTCTTGGGAGTGTCAAAGCTCCCCTACTCACCTTGGTCTAATGTGATACTTAGCTGTGTGGCTACTTAATGGCTGCATATGAACCTGTTTTTCACCATATTTGTGGATCCTTTTTTTATTTTAACCGCACAAAAATGCTTTGTTAATACCTCTTAAAACCTTTTTGTTAAGGATACCACAGGATAAATCCTGTTGAGTCGCGTTTCATCCCTACGCTTTACCGTAGGGGTTCTCACGCTCCCACTATGTTTTGATAGGCGATCGACCAGGATGCCAAAGATATTTTTCTTTAGTAGTGCCATCTGTGTAGATGATCAGATATACTATGATATGTGGGCTTGTTAATATTTAGCAAAGGCGCTATAATTCTATATTGTCCTATGTTTATTATAAGTTCGACAGTTTTATTGGAGAGGTGGCAGAGTGGTCGATTGCGTCCGACTTGAAATCGGATGAGGCTAAAACCTCCGGGAGTTCGAATCTCCCCCTCTCCGTTTGCAAATATATTAATTACCCGGTTTTATAAACCGGGTAAGCTTAAGCCAAGACGCAAAAGCGCAAATAATTGCCGTGAAACTATGCCCCTATTCCGCAGATTTCTTACTAGCTCGATTAGCACGCGCTTCGGCTGAAGCCATTACTTCATCAAAATTCTCCAAGATTTCACCAGGGAAATTTTCTAAAATTCTTGTAGAAAGAGCCACACGACCTTTACCTTCATCTAAGTCAATAATTACAGCCTTAATTGTTTGACCAATTTGAAAGACCTTTTCTAGAGAGTCAATGAATTTTTGGCTGACTTGCTTAATATGTAGCAAACCACTCAGACCATCTAAATCTACAAATACTCCAAAAGGTTTAATACCAGTAACTTTACCTTCTACTAGCTCATTTAGTTCTAATAAGCTGAAGTTGCTAGAACGAGTAGCCAAACGTTGGGAAAGTATAAGTTTTTTAGTGTCAGGATTAATTTCTAAAAAACTCACGGTCAAACTTTGGCCTTTTAGCGCTTCTAGATTATCACGTTCGGCTAAGTGCGATCGCGGAATAAACCCTCGCAAGGAAAGCAGGTCAACAGTAACACCACCTTTATTCACACCCGTGACCCTGACTTGCACCGTTTGACCGCCTTCGTGCATTTCGGCGAGTCGTTCCCAGATTTGCCGAATTTCCAACTGTTTTCGGGAAAGGGTGACTTGACCTTCTGCATCCTGATCTCGAATAATCAAAAACTCTAGTTCCTCATGCAATGGCAGCACCTCCGATAAATCGGTCACTGCTCTCAAAGAAGCCTCATCACGGGGGAGAAAAGCGGATGATTTGCCACCAATATCTACATAGGCTCCATTAGGGTCAAGTTGAAATACTTTCCCGCTGACAACTTGTCCCTTTTGAAACTGGTAGTCGTGTACTTCTAGTGCTTTGGCAAAATCGTCCATAGTAAAAGACGAATTGGCTAGTTGAGAAAGTTTCGATTCGGAGTTCATGACGATTAAAGATAAATTATTATTTGATGTGATGCCACTGGAGTTGTACTAAACCCCTAACAAGTTCCGAGCTAGTAGGAGTGTTAGGTAATTATGGCATGATTATTTGGTAGGGAAAACAACCTAAAATAGCTTGAATAGTCCCCAATCCAGGGACTTTCCCCTGCTTTTGTCTCTAGGCTCCTAACACACTGCCAAAAAGTTGTTTCACCTGCTCCCAAGCATCACCTGCGGCTTTAGGATTATAGCTGGCGCGATGGTTACAGAAAAATCCGTGTTCAGATCCATCGTAGCGAAACACTCGATGAGAAATTTTATATTTTTCTAATTCTGCGGCAATTTCATCGACCTCTGCTGCGGGGATGCTGACATCTTCCAAGCCAAAAAAAGTATATATTGTGCCTCGGATATCCGGGGTACGGGTGATGGTAGGAGCGCCACCGCCAGGGGTGCGAGTAGTAATACCAGCACCATAAAAGGAAGCAGTAGCTTTAATATCTGGTAGGGTAGCAGCAAGATAAGCCACATGACCACCAAAACAAAAGCCAATACAGCCAAAGCTATCGGGTTTCAGGTGGGGCAGGGTCTTGAGATAGTCAATGGCTGATTGAATATCACGCAATAACTCTGATGCTTGAGTCTGTTTCCAAGCATATTTTCTGCCAATTTCAATATCCTCTGCGGTGTAGCCTGTTTCAAAATCAGGGGCTTGACGTTGAAAAAGTGCCGGGGCGATCGCCACATATCCTTGTTGAGCAATTCGTTCTGTAACTTCCCGAATGTGAACATTGACCCCAAAAATCTCTTGTAATACCACAACACCAGAATAAGAACCAGGTGCTTGTGGCTGTGCTAAATAAGCGGATATTTGTAGATTATCTTGCGAAATCTTCAACTTTGCTGTCTGTATAATTTTTTCTTCCATAAAAATTTCTACCTGTGTTGTGTAATTAAGTATTTAATGATTTGATATCAATATGCCAGTAAATGTAGCTATTTCCCAAGAAAATTATCAATTAGCAAAAATTGCGGGAAAAAATTTTCCCTCGAAAAAATAAATGTGTACATAACATCTTTAATACTAATCGATACACTCGGTTAGTTGCCTTTACTAATATTAATAGGTTTGGTCATGATTAAATTCCGTATTCAGCCAGACAGTGAAATACCCCCTTCCAGTCAGCTATTTAATCAAATTCAGTTTGTCATCGCCTCCCGACAATATCCACCTGGATATAAATTGCCGAGCACAAGAGCGTTAGCAATGCAAACTGGGTTACACCGTAATACCATTAGCAAAGTTTACCGGCAGTTGGAAGAGGACGGTTTTGTAGAAAGTATAGCTGGTTCGGGAATTTATGTGCGGAGTCAAGGTCATGAATACGGTAGCAAGCTGCAATACCCATTCATCAGAAAAGAAACTGAAGATGGGTATAAACTAGTGCAAAAAGCACTGGATGAGATGTTATCTCAAGGCTATTCACTGCATCAAGCGCGGGAGATATTTTTAGGTGAAATTGATTGGCGCTTAAGTTGTAGCGCCCAAGTATTGGTTGCAGTTCCCTCCCATGATATAGGTGTCGGGGAATTGATGGTATATGAATTAAAAATATCTCTAAAGATACCTGTACAGTTGGTAGCGATAGAAGAATTAACGGCCTTGTTAGATAAAACTACTTCGGCTACAGTGGTCACAAATCGTTATTTTATCAGCGATGTAGAGGCCATCGCCGCCCTAAAAGGCGTACGTGTGATTCCCCTGGATATCTACGACTACAGCAAAGAACTGGAACTACTCAAAAGCTTACCGAAGGAGAATTGTGTAGGTATAGTGAGTCTGAGTTCCGGGATTGTTCGTGCTGCACAAGCAATTCTTCATGGTTTACGAGGCGATGAACTATTAATCATGACTTCCCAGCCAAAAGATGCTTATCAAATCAGAGCCATTGTCAAGCGGGCGGAAGTAATTATCAGCGATCAAGCCAGTTTCCCAACAGTACAGGCCGCACTACAAGCATCACTAGAAGAGATTATTCGTCCACCCAAACTGATTAAAGTGGAAAATTATATTGGGGCTACATCGATTAATTTGTTAAAACGTGAACTGGGACTTTAGCCACATAGCCTTTCCCAATATGAAATTTATCTGTGTTTATCTGTGGTTTAACTTTATGGCTACGCCACGCCAGCTATTGGTATACCTGACTCACCTGTAAAAACTCGTCTAATATTTGTAAGTAAGTTGAAGCATCTTCTAACATAGGAAAATGGGATGTATTAGGAATAATAGTAAACTTAATATTTTCACTCCCTGATGCGGCCTGACGACCCATTTGCGCCGGAATAATTTGGTCATACTCACCAGCCACCAGCAAAACTGGTACTTGCACCTTGGCAAACTCTTGGGGCATTAAATCCGCTTGCGCTTTACTAACTGAGGTATAAATTGTACCTAAAGCTGCATCATAGTCTGCTTGCAGAAAATCTTGCAAAAAAGCCTGACGTTCGGAACTAGCAATTGGGCTATGCAAGAATCTAGCCATAAATATTCGGTCAACTAATGGTATTTTACTTAGCCACTTAGGACGAAATTTGACTACATAACCACCAAATTTATGAAAAGCCGTAAAGGCTTTTTCATCGTACCGAAAAACACCACTACAGGTTAAAATAGCTCGTTCTACTCGTTGGGGATAGCGGTTAATAAACAATGTTGCAATAGATGCACCCATGGAATGAGAGTTAATATAAACGCGTTGGAGTTGCAACTCATCTAGTAAAGTTGCTAAATCCTCAGCATAGTCTTCTAATTCATAGCTTAACTCTTTGATTGCTACTGATTTGTCTGGGTTTGACTGGGAGGTTAGAACAGATGCACCGGATTCGACTATATTAGGTTTTCCGCGAGAACGACCAAAACCCCGCAGATCGTAGAGTAAACAATCAAATTGGTCTGCTAAAGCATCAGCCGTACTTTTCCAGTACCTCGCTGACCCCCCCCAACCATGAATAAAAACCATTACTGGCTTTACCGAAGAACCCGATGGTTTTTTCACCCACTCATAGTAATGCTCAACACGACGAACACAAATATAAGGCATTTTTCCAGAGTCGAAAATCAAAAGTCAAAAGTCAAAAGTCAAAAGTCAAAGACCAGTGACCAGTGACTAATGATACCTACGCTGATTCTGGCTTAGGTAGGGAATAAGGATGTACTATTAATTCAGCTGTTGAGCGCTTCTCTACCATTTCCTTAGTAATCATGCACCGAGTGACATCCTCGCGGGATGGTAATTCGTACATGACATCAAGCATTAGTTCTTCCACAATACCCCGCAAGGCTCTAGCGCCCGTTTTCCTGCGGTAGGCTTCTTGAGCGATCGCCCGCAAAGCATCCTGTTTAAAATCTAATTGAACGTTATCCATGTTGAGCAGCTTCTGGTACTGTTTGACCAAAGCACTGCGTGGTTGGGTGAGAATTGCCATCAGCGCTTCTTCATCCAAAGGATCTACTACAGCTACCATTGGTACTCGTCCGATAAATTCGGGAATCATACCAAACTTAACTAAGTCATCGGGTTCGAGATGGCGCAGAGTATCAGCAACCCGCTTTTCTTTGGACTGACTGTCCCCCGGTTGGACAAAACCCATTGACTTTTTACCCACTCTCTGATCTACTACCTTCTCTAAACCCACGAAGGCACCACCACACACAAAGAGAATATTGCTCGTATCAATCTGGATACAATCTTGATAAGGATGCTTACGACCTCCTTGAGGTGGCACATTGGCGATTGTTCCCTCTAACATTTTCAGCAAAGCTTGCTGAACGCCTTCACCGGAAACATCGCGGGTAATGGAAGGATTTTCACTCTTGCGAGCTACTTTATCTATCTCGTCAATGTAGATAATTCCTCGCTGGGCTTCCTCCACATCCAAATCTGCCACTTGTAACAGTCGCAGCAGAATATTTTCTACATCCTCACCAACATAACCTGCTTCTGTGAGTGTCGTGGCATCAGCCACAGCAAAGGGTACATCCAAGATTGTGGCTAAGGTTTGAGCCAAAAGGGTTTTGCCACAACCAGTTGGACCAATTAACAAAATATTGGACTTTTGCAGTTCTACAGCATCGTCTGCGCCATTTTTACCTTTCGATTGAATGACTGCCAGCCGTTTGTAGTGGTTATAAACTGCCACAGACAGAACTTTTTTGGCCTCGTCTTGACCGATAACGTGTTCGTCTAGATAATTTTTAATTTCTCTAGGCTTGGGAATTTGGTTAAATGAGAGATTAGAAGAGCGGGCACGACGTTTTGGAGGTGTTTCTGACCTTGGTGCTGGTTGTGACGCAGCCGTATTCGTGTCCAGTAGCTCTTCGTCTAGGATTTCATTACACAAGTCAACGCATTCATCGCAGATGTAGACTCCCGGACCTGCGATTAATTTACGAACCTGCTCTTGAGACTTGCCACAAAAAGAACATTTTAAATGGGAGTCGTACTTAGACATACCAGCCTCTTATTTCAGAATGGTGACGTTTGCCCCGGCGGTGGGAATATTTTGTCTGGAGATGACTTGATCAATCAAACCGTAGTTTTTTGCTTCTTCTGCCGACATAAAAAAGTCGCGTTCGGTATCTGCCTCAAGTCTTTCTAGAGGCTGACCAGTATGATGACCGAGTAACTGATTCAACTTAGCCTTCACATAAAGAATTTCTCGCGCTTGAATCTCAATATCAATGGCTTGACCTTGAGCCCCACCCAGTGGTTGGTGAATCATGATGCGAGAGTCAGGTAAAGACATCCGTTTACCAGCAGAACCGGCGGCCAACAGGAAAGCCCCCATACTTGCGGCTAATCCAAAACATATAGTAACAACATCCGGGCGTATTTGTTGTATTGTATCATAAATTGCCATCCCCGCGTAGACCGAACCACCGGGGGAATTGATATACAACTGAATATCTTTCTCCGAATCTTCCGCGTCTAAGAACAGCAATTGAGCAACAATGGAATTAGCAACAGCATCATCTATGGGAGTACCCAAGAATATAATCCGCTCTCGCAGCAAGCGGGAGTAAATGTCAAAAGCACGTTCTCCCATGCCAGACTGTTCTACCACCATCGGTACAATGTTGCTGGGTCGGCTCAAGTGAGAGCTAATTTTGATTGTGCTTAAACTATGGATGGAATGATTTCCCGACTGGGATAGAAGCATATAAGAATAATTGAGAATTAAGTTAGGAGGGGTTTGCTGGCAGTTATTGCCGCCTTGTGAACTGATGCAGTTTTATTTGAGCTATTTGTTAACCATTATGCCTCATATATATAGCTGTGGGTAAACACCCCACCCACGCTAATTTTCAGGCAATATTTCCCTCACAGAGGTGATTAATCACTCTGCGACAAGGAAGTACCGAGTAGGAAAGATTGTTACTCAGCACTTTCTTGTACAGACACGATAATTCGCGTCTGTACACCAATTATATTGATTCTGTACTAGCAGAGGTGCTTTGTTCCTCGCCCTGATCTACAGGTGTCTCTAACTCGCCGGAAATTTCTGCTGCTGAACTCAGAGATCCTTCAGGAACAAGTTCCACTGATGAGTGTTGTAGAAGCCAATCGACTATTTTTTCAGTTAACAGTTCGTTTTCCACCACTGAGCGCATTCTTTGGGCGTCAACTTCTTGGTCTGCGTACTGTTCCATCACTTCAGCCACTCTGGTTTCCACTTCTTCAGGCGTGACCTCGATAGATTCCCGTTTACCTACTTCCAGTAATCCCAAAGACTGTTTCAGACGTTGAATGGCTTCATCGCGCGATCGCTCCCGTAATTGGGGTATGATTTCTTGGGTAAACAGCTGTCTCACATCTAATCCTTGCTGAGAAAGCCGCATTGCAGTTTGTGTTAGCATCGCGTCTATTTCCTTATCAATCAAGGTTTGTGGTAGGTCAACCTCCACGTACTTCAACATTTCTGCCAACAAAGCTTGCTGCTGGTTGGATTTAGTTTTTTCCTCAGCCTCTTTTTGATATCGTGCTTCTAAAGAAGCACGCAGTTCATCCAAGCTCTCAAATTCACTAACTTCCTGAGCGAAGTCATCGTTTAATTCTGGTAGTTCTTTTTCCTTCAGTTCTTTAAGTGTAACTGTGAAAATTGCTGCTTTTCCGGCTAAATCTTCGTTTGCGTAAGGATCTGGGAACTGAGCAGCAATTTCTCTGGTTTCTCCCGGATTCATCCCCACCATCCCTGATACAAAGCCGGGGATAAATTTATCTTCTTGCAATTCCAGTTGAAAATCTGTGGCCTCGGCTCCCGGAATTGCTGTCGGTTCGGTTGTTTCCTCTTCGCCTTCACCTTTGGCCAGCACACCTTTAAAATCAACCACAGCCACATCACCAATTTGAGATCCACGTCCTTCCACAGGGATCAGCGTCGCCAACTGTTCCCTTTCCTTTTCTATGACTTCATCAACTCGACTGGATTGGTATTTGATTTCCTCCGCTTTAGCTGTTAAACCGGTATACTGTAGCAGATTAACCTCTGGTTCTACATCTACAGCCGCTAAAAAGGTTAGGGGTTTTCCTGGTTCATAATTACTAATCAATTCCTCAAAAGAAGTCCGCAGTTGTGGTTGTCCAATTGCGGGTATTTCTTCCTGTTTGAGTGCCTTTTCCACGCCATCTTGAAGTATTTCTTCGAGGGCTGCTGCTTTAATACGAGTTATACCCAGCCGTTGTAGCAATATTGGCCGCGGTACTTTACCTTTACGAAACCCAGGAATACTTGTACTACTGGCTAAGTTTTTAATTACCTGTTCATAAGTTTGCTTAGTAATTTCTGGCGTAATCTCGATTTCCAAGCCGATTTGGCTGGCGGGAAGTTTTTCCTGGGTAACTTTCATGCTTCGTCTCTGTATTTATTTCTGATTTTTTTGTCTCCCAGTTGGCACTTGATGCGATTTACCGCTTCTGTGGCTTGATTGCTCTTGCCCTGGGAATGGGGGGAACCCACAAGTTACTCAAAATCCCATATTATTATATGGATGAGTCTTTTCAGTAGATATCCAGTTTACTGCTCATGGCAAAGGACTTGACAATTTATTGCCATAAGTTTAACTATGGAAACTCGCAGTTATGCAAGAACTTTAGCAGTTCTTGTTTTTTCAAATACTGTGATATCTTGTTTCTCAAGTTGTATCTTATGCTAGGAATGGTTCTACTGTTGGTTCTGTGTACCTTGTGGGGCTGAAAGTGACTGTTACCTAAACAGGAAGCTACATTTTTAACTGTGCTGGTTGCAGTCAATCTGAATCATAGTACACCCATCGTGATTCGCAACCCACTTGACAATCTCGATAGTTGTTCGGTTAAAAACTGTCAGCATTACACCATGATCAAGTGTAGACACTCCTTTTCTTGTACTGGACATGAGGTTGTTGTATAATATTATTATATAATTTTCGGGATAAGTGGAGGAATTGAGCAGCAATAGTAGTTAAATTAAATGTCTTTAACTTCATGTCACCTATAAAATCAATGCACTTTTTGCCGAAAAATCCCATAGAATTAAAAAAAATATTCAAAATAGACCATCACTATTTAGAGACTTAAGTATAAAATATCATCTGTTTAAAAAACAATACAGAGAATCTGGGAAAGGAGAAAGCCGATTTGTCAAAATCATATAGTGTAGCTATTTTGGGAGCAACTGGTGCTGTGGGCACAGAGTTGCTGGAATTACTAGAAAGCCGGAACTTTCCAGTGGGGGAGTTGAAGCTATTGGCATCAGAGCGCAGTGTAGGGCGATCGCTGCGGTTTAAAGGTGAGGATTTACCGGTAGAATTAGTGAGCGATCGCACCTTGGAAAATCTGGACTTAGTTCTAGCCAGTGCTGGGGGTTCTACATCAAAAACTTGGGCAGCAGTGGCTGTGGAAAAAGGTGCGGTAGTAATAGATAATTCCAGCGCCTTTCGGATGAACCCGGAAATTCCCTTGGTCGTACCAGAGGTGAATCCCCTAGCGGCAGCTAACCACAAAGGTATTATCGCCAATCCCAACTGCACAACAATTTTGATGACAGTGGCAATTTGGCCTCTGCATCAAATTAACCCTATTAAACGGATTGTAGTCTCAACCTATCAATCAGCCAGCGGTGCAGGTGCCAAGGCCATGGCAGAAGTCAAAACCCAAGCTAGCGCTATACTACAAGGACAGCAACCGGTGACGGAAGTTTTGCCTTACCCATTGGCGTTTAACTTATTTCCACATAACTCAGCTTTAAACAATTTGGGTTACTGTGAGGAAGAAATGAAAATGGTCAACGAAACCCGCAAGATTTTTAACGACCAACAAATTAGAATTACTGCTACTTGTATTCGGGTTCCTGTACTACGCGCCCATTCCGAAGCAATTAATTTAGAATTTGAAAATCCATTTAGTCCAGATACAGCCAGGGAAATTTTAAGTCACTCTCCTGGGGTAAAATTAATCGAAGATTGGGAAAAGAATTACTTTCCCATGCCCATGGAAGCCACATCTCAGGACGATGTTCTAGTGGGGAGAATTCGTCAGGATATTTCTCACCCTTGCGGATTGGAACTTTGGCTTTCTGGTGACCAAATCCGTAAAGGGGCGGCGTTAAATGCAGTCCAAATTGCCGAATTATTAGTAGAAAAAAATCTACTAAAATCTGCAAAAAGATAGGTTTATACTGAATAATAGCAATGGAATTTCAGTTATTTTTGGGTAGAAAAATCAAGATGAGTGAATTACCCTTGAAACAAGTTCAGCAATAGGTTATTAAAATAGAGAACCACCAAGAGATAAAAAAATAAAAGGCTAATTAGGAGTGAAACAGGGTGGGAGAATTTGGCAGAGTTTTAACCGCTATGATTACGCCGTTCAAGGCAGACGGCAGTGTCAACTATGATGTAGCCTCAAAACTAGCAGCACATCTAGCTAACAACGGTACAGATACATTAATAGTATGTGGCACAACGGGTGAATCCCCTACCCTAAGCTGGGAAGAGGAATACCAGTTGTTTGTGGAAGTATTGCAAGCTGTGAGTGGAAAAGCCAAGGTGATAGCAGGATGTGGTTCTAATTCCACAAAAGAAGCGATCGCCGCCACCCAAAAAGCTGCTACAATAGGGGTGCATGGTTCATTACAGGTTGTACCTTATTACAACAAACCACCACAATCGGGTCTCTACCAGCACTTTCAAGCCATCGCCCAAGCTTGTCCAGAACTGCCAATACTGTTATATAATGTTCCTGGGCGTACTGGTCAAAATCTGAGTCCAGATACAGTTGCTAAGTTAGCGGAAATTGATAATATTGTTGGTATCAAAGAAGCTAGTGGCAATTTAGACCAGGCGAGTGAAATCCGCCGGTTGACACCAAAAGAATTTGACATTTACTCTGGAGATGATTCCCTAACCCTGCCATTGTTAGCAATTGGAGCTACAGGCGTTGTGAGTGTAGCTTCTCATCTGGTAGGCAATCAACTACAAGAGATGATCCAAGCTTTTAGTGTGGGAAAAATCGCCAGTGCTAATGAAACTCATCTACAACTATTTCCATTGTTTAAAGCTTTATTTTTAACTACAAATCCCATTCCAATTAAACAAGCATTGAAACTTCAAGGTTGGGATGTCGGTTCAACTCGTCTACCCCTGTGGGAAGCTGACTCAGATGTTACTGATAAGTTAAGAGCAGTGCTGGAAGAACTTAATTTAACTAGATAGTAACTTATTGAATGCTTACTAACTTGAGTGAGAGTAATTTTAACTGGTTTACCAGAGAAATTACTCCGCTAAGACTGTCATAGATATCTGATTTTGTAGATGTAAAAGTGTAGAGGCCCACCGCACAGTAGAGAGATTAGATAAAAGTTATATATGTAAAATGCTTTTTTTTATAACAGGAATAAATGAAAAATCTCACGCAAAATATAGCTGCTTTCAGATAGGAAGCTGGTATTTGATTTCATAACAAGATTGCTGAATTTGAATTTATTAACTCTGAAGAAAAACAACAACAATCCAAGGAAAATAATGGTAAACAACGAAACTAAATCTGCCCTCAAAATTATTCCATTGGGCGGATTACATGAGATTGGGAAAAATACTTGCGTTTTTGAGTATGAGGACGAAATTATTCTTTTAGATGCGGGATTAGCCTTTCCGACCAAAGGAATGCTAGGGGTAAATATTGTCCTACCAGATACAACCTATCTACGGGAGAATCGCCAGAAAATTAAAGGTATGATCGTCACCCACGGTCATGAAGACCATATAGGCGGTATTGCCTTCCACCTCAAGCAATTTGATATCCCGGTAATCTATGGTCCTAGACTAGCAATGGCAATGCTAGAGGGTAAACTAGAAGAAGCAGGGGTACGCGATCGCACCGATTTAAGAGCAGTTAGACCCCGGGATGTGGTGCGCATTGGTCAACATTTCTTCGTGGAATATATTCGCAATACCCACTCCATTGCCGACAGCTTTACAGTGGCTATTCATACCCCTTTAGGTGTGGTCATCCACACGGGAGACTTTAAAATCGACCATACACCTGTAGACGGCGAAAACTTTGACTTGCAAAGGCTAGCAGAACACGGTGAACAGGGTGTACTTTGCTTACTGAGTGATTCAACTAACGCAGAAGTACCAGGATATACCCCTTCAGAACGCTCTGTTTATCCCAACCTTGACCGGGAATTTGGTAAAGCTACCGGGCGGTTATTTGTCACTACCTTTGCTTCCAGTGTGCATCGGATCAACATAATTTTACAGTTGGCGCAGAAGCATAAGCGGGTGGTATCAGTTGTTGGTCGCTCCATGCTGAATTTGATTGCTCATGCTCGCAATCTGGGTTACATCAAGTGTGATGATAGTCTGTTCCAGCCATTGCATGCAGTTCGCAATTTGCCCGATGAAAAAGTCTTGATTTTGACAACTGGCTCACAGGGTGAAACCATGGCAGCCATGACCCGCATTGCCAACAAAGAACACTCCCAAATCAAAATCCGCCCAGGGGACACAGTAATATTCTCTGCTAACCCCATTCCTGGCAATACGATCGCGGTGGTCAACACCATCGATAAATTGATGATTCAAGGGGCAAACGTGGTATATGGACGGGACAAGGGTATTCACGTTTCTGGTCACGCCTGTCAAGAAGAACAAAAACTGATGATTGCCTTAACTCGTCCCAAGTTCTTTGTACCATTTCACGGTGAACATAGAATGCTGGTTAAGCACTCGGAAACCGCTCAGAGTATGGGTATTCCTGCCGACAACATGGTAATTATCCAAAATGGCAACATTGTGGAATTAACACAAGATTCTATCCGTGTGGCGGGTACAGTCAGATGTGGTATAGAACTTGTGGATACTACTAGTTCTGGAATGGTGAGCGCTCAAGTTCTCCAAGAACGACAACGTATGTCAGAAGAAGGTATTGTCACCATCGCCACCGCCATTGATTGGAACGGCCAGCTCCTGGCTAAACCAGAAACTCATCTGCGGGGTGTAGTAACTAATGTAGAGCGATCGCTTGTGCAAAAATGGGTACAACAGCGCATTGAAGAAATGCTCAGTGTGCGCTGGTCAGAATTTGCCCAAGTTCGTGAAGGGGAAAGACCCGAAGTAGACTGGGGTGGATTGCAAGGGATGCTAGAGCGAGAGTTGCAACGCTCTATCCGTCGAGAACTACAATGTCAACCAACAGTAACTTTGTTGATGCAAATTCCCGAAGAACCACCTGTCAAGGTTGCTGATGGTAGAAGACGGCGGACTCGCCCCACAGCCCAGGTAGCATCCTAATCATCGCGCCGCACCGGGGTTGAAGATTTGAGAACCCCTGACTTTGACGAGTCGGGGGTTTTTTGGTTCTTCTTAACTAATGATAATAATAGGACTTACGCAAGATTGGACTAAAAACCTGGTTCTGATGTAGGGGTGATTCATGAATTACCCCTACTTTCGTTCTGTTTTGCGTAAGTCCTGAGACATTTAAACGCGGCGATGAATTTAAAACAAGAAGCGGTCAGATTGACCGTGTTAGCCTGTGGACTTCCGTTCATAGTTATCACGTAAGTCATTCTATGGAGCAGATCGGACAAAAGTACTATTTTGGTTTACCAAAGATATTCCCAGCCTTTTTTATGTTAAGTTTTATAAAAGTTACACTAAACCCTGTCTAATGACAGATGGCTTTATTAAAATTTAAAGTATGTCAAGTTATGAATAAGATTGCATGATCACACTACCGATATAGCGACAATTACGATTAACTTGACGTAGTCATAAGTTGGATTATGGCCTAAGTGGCTAGTGTAACGCCCGATTGTGACTTAGTCAGAGAATAATTCCTCCGGCAAAAATCATTGCTACGTTGTATATATTCATCAGTAAGGTGAATAACCTCATTAATATAGAGGATTAACCATGAAGGTATTTGATAATACCACAAAGAAGTTTTTGTTAACAAGCTGGGTATCTTTTAATCAAGGCGATACTAACAAAGCTCCTATAAGTCAGTTACAAGATTCAACTTCCCAGTCTAACCGTGATCTCCTCCAACCCCTGCGCCATTGGGTAGATAGCATTCCAGTTAATAATCGCCAACGATCTCATCTGTTGTGTAAACTGATTCCGGCTCAATGTCCCTTTGAGCGCGATATCAAATTATTTGGTAAAACCCTGTTTCACATTCCGCCCATGTGTAAACTCAATCCTTTATACGAGGAACTCGTGGGTTTACGTTTCCGCGCTCTGTGCTACCTTGCTGACGAATGTGGCGAGGATGTGTCGCAATACTGCTAATACTCAATGCTTTGTTCTTCAGTGAAAAGTTAAGAGTTGGGGGTTAATCCTTAATTCCTAACTCTTTTTAATTCTTCTGGGTAGCCCGCCATTTTTGGATGGCTTCTTGAGCATCTTCGTAAGTTCCTGTCATCTCTGGGACTAAAGTAGCGGTTTCAATTGCTGCTTCGATATTACCTTGCTCTGCTCGAGTCTTCGCCAGTGCCAAAATTTGTGTACTCCATTCATTGATGGATTTTTGGGCGCGATCAAATCCTGGTTGACCTGGTGGTACTCTTTTAGCGACTTCAATGGCACGATTATATGATGATGCTTGTCCCGGTCTAATTAACGCCTCAGCTGCATCTATAACAATATTATTACTTAAATATTGTTTAGCTTCTAACTGCCATTGGGTAATTGCCAGTTGTGCTTGAGAATAAAGGTCTTGGTCAAGAGTAATTAATTGGGCTGCAGCAATGGCACTTGTATATTCTTTTTTTTCGGCACGACCCTCTGCTAACTCTAGGATCATGCGACTCCAAACTTGAATATTCTCCTGAGCTTGTTTGTAGAGTGGTTCACCTGGTTGAATTGCCTTAGCATTGGCGATCGCTTTGCTCAGATCACTGGCTTGGTTTGCGATCAGAGACATTCTTGATAATTCTGAAACTGCTTGACTGCGCTTTTTAGACTCAGAATTAGAGGAAACTTGGGCATTAGATGGGGTTTGTTGTCTCGGAGTTAATGGTGGTGTTTCAGAGGCAGAAGAATGATTTTGTTCAACTGTTCCGGTGGGAGGTGATGAAGGTGATATTTCTGTAGTCTGTTTGACTTGCAAATATCTTACTTGATTGCGGAGAATAACTATAGAAATCAAAGCGACAACCAGCATAGTACCGCCTCCCCAAAATAAAAACTGTTTCCATAGCGGGGGATCTGTCTGATTATCGGGTAATGGCGAGTCATCGGCTTGAGGTACATGAGGAATGAAGCTCTCCCCTCTGGTAGTTGGGGTGTTCTGTTGGTTGAGATACTGCCCCTGCTGTGAGCCTGGGACTTGTGATTCCGATAATTTGCCAATATCTGGTATAAAGTTCGGCAAATTCACAGAGGGTGATTGACTACCCAGGGTAGTTTCCACACCTAGATATTCTCCCCACATAGTCACGTTTTGCGTCTTGGGTAAATTGGGGGGGGTTGTTGCACCCAGAGCAGGCGCTGTGACGGACACGGCAAAGCTTTCCTCCGGAAAAATAACTGGTTCGGCTTTAACTGGTTCCTTGTGGCTTTGCATCTCAAACTGCGGTAATATCGCTTCTGGGTGAGATGGAAATATCGTTACCGGGGTTTGGACAGGTCGCCAATAGTGTTGACATAATTCTGGGGTAAGAACACTTAAATAGCTGTCTAGATCGGCTAAGTGAGTGGCATTACCAGAACGCAAAGCTTCTAATAATGCGGCTGTGAAGAACCCATGACCCAGTTCGCTACTTTCATGGGAGAATTCATCACATTGGCAAGAAAGAATGGCCGCAATTTGTAGTTCTTTAGCCAGTTCTATGGTTTCTGCTCCCACGGGGCTATTTGCTTGGGTGCCAAAAGCACGATTGATGTCCAGCAGCAGCACTGTATTAACTTCAGCCAATTGCAGACTTTGCATCAGCGATCGCAATTCTATGCCAGTTTCTGCCACCAATTCCGGATTTCCTTCCACTGGCATTAAGTAATCTTTGCCCTTGTAACTCACCCCATAACCGCTAAAGAATAACCACAGATGATCTTGTGGTTGCCAACAACCCGCGGTCAAATCCTCCAACAACAGCAGAATATTCTGCTTAGTGGGATAGGTCGATATATCCCCAATGGGAGGCGAGGACTGTGTCATCAATAAACAGCGCTGCTGTAGTAACCCTCCCTCTTCAACCAAAAAACTATTTAACACCTCGGCATCTGCTTGAGCGCAACGTAAGGGTTGAAAGAACTGATATTGATTGATGCCAATTGTGATCGCCCAGTAATTTGCCATCCCGCTCTTTGTAGGTTATTGATTCTTGTATTGCCTAAAATTGCGCTCGGCTTTGCTGAAAAAACAAAGCTAACCTATGTTTTATACTGTTTGCAGAATCTGATCCAGTAACTGAAATATAAGCATTTTTTATGCTATCATGATTAAATTATGATATTTATTAAATATCATATTACCAGTGATCACTGAGGTCGATTAGGCTACACTCAAGAATATTGCTCAAGCAAGATCATTGATCATCCTCTTTACATTTATTTATTGGCCAAATTGGCAAAAAGATCCGGATATTTCCCTGAATTATTTGACTGTAAACGGCAATTGATTTGTAAATATTCCCAAATCGATCGCGCAAATCGGAATTTTGCCATTTGAAACCGCCCCTATAAAAGTCGAGTTTATAGCTTAGAATAGGGAGGTTGTCAAAAATTGCGAGATCCGCTAGTATGGCTGTCCCTAAGAAGAAAACATCCAAATCAAAACGAGATAAGCGTCGAGCCACCTGGAGACATAAAGCTGCTGTCGAAGCCCAAAAGGCTCTTTCTCTGGGTAAGTCAATTTTGTCTGGACGTTCTACCTTTGTCTATCCCACCGCTGAAGAAGACGAAGCAGAATCATAATTTTCTGGACAAGCTAGGCTTTAGATTTATAGGTTACGGTAATGAGTAATCGGGAAACCCCGTTACCCATTACTGGTGGTCTTCAATAGAAGTTCTAGCCCAGAATTCGTTTTAAGGCAGATAATTTGCCTTGGTAGGGAGCGTATCGCCAGTCTAAATCCAACCAAAAAGAATTTTTTAACACACTTTTGTCATGAGAAAAGGTGTCAAAACTTGCTTTTCCATGATAGCTACCAATCCCACTGTCACCTACACCACCAAAGGGTAAAGATGACACACCTACTTGCATTACTGTGTCGTTTATACACACTCCACCCGATGAGGTTGCCTGTAAAACTTGTTTTTGCAGGGTCTGATTCTGAGTAAATATATATAAAGCTAAGGGTTTGGGACGGGAGTTAATTAAGGCGATCGCTTCTGTAATATCTGTATATTCAATTATAGGCAGGATAGGGCCAAATATTTCTTCTTCCATGACTGGATCTGTTAAAGAAACATGATCAAGTAACGTAGGAGCGATATAAAGTTCCTCAGCTTTGGTTTCTCCCCCTATAATAATTTGCCCGTTTTCAATCAGATTAACCAATCTGTCAAATTGCTTTCGACTGATTATCCTGGCATAATCTGGACTATTTGCCGGATTATCTCCATAAAATTCTTTGAGGCATTTTTTCAGACCATCTACTAAATCTTGTTTGATTTTTTGATGAACTAACAAATAATCAGGTGCAATACAAGTTTGTCCTGCATTGATAAATTTTCCCCAAGTTATGCGTTTAACCGTATGTTCAAGATGAATATCAGTATCTACAATACAGGGACTTTTACCGCCTAATTCTAAAGTAACTGGTGTGAGATGTTTAGCTGCGGCGGCCATGATAATTTTGCCAACTTTTGTCCCACCAGTGAAAAAGATATGATCAAACTTTTCTGCTAGGAGTTTTTCACTGGTTTCTATACCTCCTTCTACTACGGCGATATACTCTGACGGAAAATACTTACCAATGATTTCAGCTAATAAATTAGAAGTATGGGGCGCAATTTCTGAAGGCTTGATAATAGCACAATTACCCGCTGCGATCGCACCTACTAAAGGAGAAATAATTAGCTGTAAAGGATAGTTCCAAGGACCGATAATTAAAACCACCCCTAGAGGTTCTGGATATATTTTAGCCGAGTAGGTGAAAAACTTCCAGGGAACTGGTGCTTGTTTCGGTTTAGTCCAACTCTTGAGGTGTTTGATAGCGTAATCTATTTCAGTGACTACACCAATTTCTATAGCATAAGTTTCAAATTCCGGTTTATGTAAGTCTGCTTTTAGTGCTTGAATTATTGCTTGTTCATTGTCAAGTACTGCTTGTTTAAGAATTTTCAGTTGTTCCAGGCGAAAAGTAATATCTTTTGTTTTACCAGTTTGAAAAAATTCCCGTTGATTATAGAGCATCTCAGGAATATTGAGTAAATTGTCACGTAACATATTTGTAACTATTTGTCCATGCATTTAAATTTATTCTCCAGTAGTTAAATGATCTAAAACAGAAAATATCTTTGCGCCATGGGTAAAACCTTGGCGGGTTCACAAGTCAACAATTCACCATCAGCTCTCACCTCATAGGTTTCTGGGTCAACTTCAATGCGTGGGAGCGTATCATTTAGCCTCATATCTCCTTTACTGATTTGACGTGTCCCCGAAACAGCAACTATGGACTTTTGTAAACCCAATTGGCTGTTAATTTCCCTTTGTACTGCAGCTTGGGAAACAAAAGTTAAAGATGTAGCGTGACGCGCACCCGCAAAACTAGCAAACATAGGGCGCATATGTACTGGTTGGGGTGTGGGAATACTAGCATTAGCATCACCCATCTGTGACCACGCAATCATCCCACCTTTAATGACAATTTCTGGTTTCACACCAAAAAACGCTGGTCGCCACAAGCACAAGTCTGCTAGTTTCCCTGGTTCTACAGAGCCGACATACTGAGAAATACCATGAGTAATTGCAGGATTAATCGTATATTTTGCAATATATCTCTTGGCGCGATTATTATCCGCAAGTCCATCCCCCGCAAGGCTCCCCCGTTGCACCTTCATTTTATGGGCTGTTTGCCAGGTACGAATTATTACTTCTCCTACCCTACCCATAGCTTGAGAATCGGAGGCAATCATACTAAACGCGCCTAGGTCATGTAGAATATCCTCAGCGGCGATGGTTTCTCGGCGGATACGGGACTCAGCAAAAGCCACATCTTCGGGAATGCTAGGGTCGAGGTGATGACATACCATCAACATATCTAGATGTTCCTCTAAGGTGTTGACAGTGTAAGGGCGTGTGGGGTTGGTAGAAGATGGTAAAACATTGGCTTGTCCGCAAACCTTAATAATATCTGGAGCGTGTCCACCCCCTGCACCTTCAGTATGGTAAGTATGGATAGCACGATGTTTAAAAGCGGCGATGGTATCCTCTACAAACCCGGCTTCGTTGAGAGTGTCTGTGTGAATTGCTACTTGCACATCATATTCATCAGCTACACCCAAACAAGTATCAATAGTGGTGGGGGTAGTTCCCCAGTCTTCATGGAGTTTTAACCCCATCGCACCTGCTAAAATTTGTTCTACTATTCCTTGGGGTTGACTGGTGTTACCTTTACCCAAAAAGCCTAAATTCATGGGGAACGCATCAGCAGCTTGTAACATCCGGTGCATATTCCAAGGTCCAGGGGTGCAGGTGGTAGCGTTTGTTCCTGTAGCAGGTCCAGTACCACCACCCAACATAGTAGTAATCCCAGAAGCGATCGCCACCTCAATTTGCTGAGGACAAATAAAATGAATATGACTATCAATACCCCCAGCAGTGAGAATCATTCCCTCCCCGGCTAAAGCTTCCGTACCCGGGCCAATAATAATATCTATATTGTCTTGAATATAAGGATTTCCGGCCTTACCGATTTTGAAAATTTTACCGTTTTTAATGCCAATATCTGCCTTGACAACACCCCACCAATCCAGAATTAAGGCGTTTGTAATCACTAAATCTACCGCGCCATCGGCGTTAGAAATGGGGGATTGTCCCATTCCGTCTCTAATAACTTTACCGCCACCAAATTTCACTTCATCGCCATAGGTGGTAAAATCTTGTTCTACTTCAATAAATAATTCTGTGTCAGCTAGTCTAATGCGATCGCCTACTGTAGGGCCATAGGTTTCGGCGTAGGCTTGACGAGAAATTCTATAAGGCATAGTAAATTGCTCCTAATTATATTTAAACGCAAAGGTACGCAAAGGAAAGCGCAAAGGTACGCAAAGTTAGAGTTGGTGAACTACACGTTTGATTCCTTCTTTGAGGAGGGTGACATTAAAGTTGATGAGGAGACCAAGTTTACAGTTAGCCAGTTTTAGGTAAGTTAAAAGTTGTACTGCGTGAATTGGTTTAAATGATTCTACGGTTTTGACTTCAATAATTACCTTATTTTCTACCATTAAATCTAATCTATAGACACAATCCAATTTGACATTTTCATACATCAGGTGTAGTGGAACTTGCTTACTCACATTTAATCCCTGTTTCCTCAATTCATAATCCAAACATTCCTCATAGGCCGACTCTAATAAACCTGGACCTAGGACAGTATGCACCCGCATTGCACAACCAATAATTATCCGACTCAAATCATTCTCATCCATACCTTTGCGTCCCTTTGCGTCTACCTTTGCGCCCCTTTGCGTTTAAAGACTTCCATTAACTTTGCTATTAAACCCGTAAACTTGACGACTCCCTACTAAGGGTATTAGGGTAACTTGTTTTTGGTCTCCCGGTTCAAATCTTATTGCTGTTCCTGCGGGAATATCAAGTCGCATTCCCCGCGCTTGTTCCCGGTCAAAATCTAAGGCTGGATTCACTTCATAAAAGTGAAAATGGGAACCTACTTGAATCGGTCGATCGCCTGTATTTGCAACTTGTAGTTTAATGGTAGGACGACCTGCATTTAATTCTATGTCGCCATCTGGTGTAATAATTTCCCCTGGAATCATGGTTTTACTTTTACCTAATAATTATCTAATGGGATTATGTACAGTTACTAACTTAGTACCATCGGGAAAGGTTGCTTCTATCTGGACTTCTTGTACCATTTCGGGTATACCTGGCATAACATCATCTTTTGTTAATACGGTTGTCCCATAAGTCATTAGTTCTGCTACAGTTTGCCCATCTCTTGCTCCTTCTAAAATAGCAGCGGAAATATAGGCGACTGCTTCTGGATAGTTTAATTTTAAACCCCTATTTTTACGTCTCTCTGCTAATAAGGCGGCGGTGAAAATCAGCAGTTTATCTTTTTCCTGGGGTGTCAGTTGCATTCTCTTATCCTCTATGCTTTGTTCAAACCTGCCATACTCTGGGTACGCAGCTACTACGATTTAAAACGGATACTCGTAGTAATTGCCAAATAGCTGTAAACCAGTTTCTCACTTCTGATGTGGAAGTACCACGATATCGACACAAAAATCCATTTTGTAACTGTGTCATACCGATATCCCCAGTACCCACCCATAAATTCCGCATTTTTGCCAAGGTTTCCCCAGAAATAGGGTTTCCTACCCAAACCAGACTACCTACTATTGGTTGTCCCGCTAAACCATGAGGACTGTGAAAAACCTCTTCGCTACCGGGTAACCATTGGCGATCAATCCACAGGGGAAGGCCTTCCTGCCAAATTTCTGTGTGCGATCGCCATTCTCCTTGTAAAAATTTCTCACCTCTGGCTGTCCGACCAAATCGGGTAATTTCCCAACCTAACCAACTGGCTCCCGGTGCTAATTCTACCCGTAAATCTTGGCGATAAATTGCTCCGTTAAATATTATCGTTTCTTGGGGTAGCCATTCTAAACAAGCACCTGCATCAATTTGGATGTTTATATTTTGCGTTGCTTGTAGTCCGTTACTTCTGTATATTTTACTGGCTGCTGCTGTGGTAATTAATGCTTCTGCTTGGGGTTGGAGGTGGAGGTTATAGGATAGGCGATCGCCCCCTACCACACCGCCGGCAGTGTGTAATATCACACTATGACAAATTTTTGCCCCATCTGGATAAAAAGGCCGTTGTACCTTCAGGGGTGCTTGCTGGTGACTGTGAATTAACTCGGTATTATTCAGGCGATCGGCATATACTAGATTAAGTTTGCCATGCCAACCTTTATCTGTTGGATTGTTAACAATCATTTATAAATTGATAAAGTCTGTCTCATTTTAACTTTATCATTCAAGATATAAAGATTATGAAATATTTAGAGAGGTTCTAGGTAACGCCTCTAAAAATTATTAAATTACAGACTGTTTTATAATATACTCCCTTAAAAATTGTCGCACCAAACTGGATAGAAATACAAATTTTTTTGTTATACTGCGCCTTGACGAATCATTTGAAAACCATACACATATATATCAGCAACTTTATAGGTTTTCTTTTTTTCTCGCCATTCAATAATACCAATTTCACTTAAAAAAGAGGTGAACTCTTCAAATTCTGCTATATCATGGGCTGATTCTTGCCATATAGTATGTAATTCTTCTTGGGTTAAAAAGGCTGATTTCTGTTTGAGAGAGTCAAAAAATTTAGCCAAATCAGGATATTCTTCTTTTACTTCATCACAGCGTTTTTCCGATGCTTTCTTCAAACCAATTTCTAAAGATTTACTTCGCAGTAAACGGTCACTTGGTGGTTGAATCGATGATTTTCCTTTATAGCTTAATTCTTGGTCTTTTGCTCCTTCTAATAATATACTGAGACTTCGAGGAAAAGTGGTACCACTTGAATCTGTTAATCTTTCATAAACCCATCTGGATACATATTTAGCTTTGTCTCCTGTTCTGCGACGACTTCCCCAAAGTAATTCTAAGGCTTTATCAATTACTTCTTCACTAGCTTGATCAATACTTTCCACAGCAACAGGAGAGAATTTATCAACCAAGTTTTTGAAATCTTTAGATTGTATTACTTGGCGGAGTGCTAATCGTAAAAAATCCACCCTGGTCCACTGTAAAAGAATATCACGTCCGTTGAAATGACTTCTGTTGTCAAAAATTAAGCGATTCCATATATCTTCTCTCAAGAAAATTTTAAACCTAATTGCTGTTAATCTGTTGGCATCACAAGACTGAACTAATTGAAACAATCCAGTCAGGGCTTGTTGTCTTAATTGTTCCGCTACAATTAAATCTTCATCTAAATCATCATAGAGAAACCACAGTTTTTGAGAATTATTTTTAGCTTCTTCATTAAGGAGAGTATTAATAGCATCTTTAACTATAAGACGTATTTCAGAATTAGTAGATAATTCTAACAAAGCTTGAGTGTGTTCAGACTGCCATTTTTTTCCAGGTAAACTATTAATAATTTCTTTCAAAGCATTAAATTTTTCACCTTTCCTACCTCTAGGAAACTTAAATAAATTTTCCTGATGACATCTAAGCAGTAAATAAGCTCTCCAGAAAGCTTCCCAGCTTCCACTCTTTGACTGTAAATCCTTATGGATGGATTTAAAATCCTCACGAGATGGGCGACTTTCTTGAAAGCTACCATGTGCTGATAAAAATATAGTATTATCCAACCGTCCGTGAGCTAATTTTCTAGCAACACTTTCGTGTTTAAGAAAAAGCGAATACAATGCAGTTTTACCTGTTCCTTTTCTTCCTCTAATTAGGCAGGTTGTATCATCTAAAAACCTTTCAAAATCAGTTGTTCGTTGAAATAGTAAACTTAGATCATGCCTTTGATCAGCCGCATTTACTTCCGGAAATTCCAAACTTTCAATAATCTTCCATCGCTGGTCTATGGTATTTAAAACATTGCTGCGGTTCAGTTCATCAGTTGTTTCATCAATTAAGTTAGCAATTTTCGTATAGTAGTCTTGCGTTCCTGGTGCCGGATAGGTATCAGCTAAAGCAACTGGTACAAGGTAAGGAACTACTAAAATGTCTTCTATGGAATTTTGACAATTATCTAAGTCTGAATCATCTTCATCTGTTTCATATGTGTCATTTTTTGCTGTGTGTATTTTATTTATCAATGATTCCCAAATTTGTTTTACTTTAGATAAACCAATTTTGGTAACATCAGGCACTGGAGAAAAAACAAAATTAATTGATAAGTCTTTTATGCCTTGAAGTGATTGCAGTAAAACTTCTATCCCCTGTTTGTTTTGTTCATTAGGGAAAAGAAAAATAATCGCTTCGTCAGCAGCTTGAATTAATGATAAAGCTCCCCATTGATTAATTCCAGTTCTCGAATCAATTAAGATAATATCCGGTTTTAAATGTTCGTAAATTTCATCCTTGAAAACAGACCAAAGGTTTTGATTTCCATCAATAACAGTAGTAGCGTGGAGATCATCAACCTTAGATACATAATCAAGATTTAGAAAGCCAGCAGGGACAACAAATAATCTTCCCGTAGCTTTAGGTATTCTCACTTCACCAAATATTTCAGCAATTGAAATGCTGGTTTCTACTCCATCTGGTAAGTACGAACGCTCATAAAAATAATCAACAATTCCGTATTTTGGTTGTGGTTCGAGGTTAAATGCTGTACTTAAACCCGGTGCTTCTAAATCTAAATCTACAGCTACAACTTTATGTCCCCGCATTGCTAAAATCCAAGCAACATGAGTTAATGCCGTAGTGCGTCCTACTCCTCCTTTAAAGGAATAGAATGTCACTGTCCTGGGTAAAGTCAGTTCGCGATGGGGTGGGGGTGATTGATTTTGAGGATTTGCTGCTTGGATAGCTAAATCTTGCCAAGTATGAACTAAAGCTGTATTAGAAACTTGTGGCGGTGAAAGATTTAGTGACTTCGCTTCTTGAAGCGTATATAAGGAAAGAAATCCAGGAGATAAATGAGGAACCTTAGATTTAAGTAAGCTTGATATTTGTTCTTTACGCTGAGGGATAGATAAATTAATAAAGCAATCGCTAACAATAGTCAGATTGATCAAGCCGGATGTAGAAATATTTACATCAACCCACGCCTGTGGATTCTGGACATATTGGCTTGTAATGTGCTGCTTGAGTAAAGATTGCCAATTTTCCTGCATTTTCCCACCTCGTTAAAGTTGAGTAGCTTGTTTCAATAACCAACTTTTTACACGTTGGTATGCGTTTAACCAGCGTTTGTAATTTAATTCATCAGGCTCAAGTCCACAATAACGCATATCTATGAAGTGTTGTCCCATTGGATTCTCAACTTGATCAAGCCATCTTCTGACTTCTGAAAAATTATCAATTTTAGATTTAAGTTTATTATGTTGTTTCAGAAGTTCTGTATAACTATGTGTCCTCAAGTTCTGACCTGTAACTCCTGGTAGAGTGTTACAAATAATTGCTTTTATCAGACACTCAATGGTTATACCACCAAAGTGCATAGCCCCAATTTTCCTTATGGGGTCTAGTGTTTCAGTATCAAGATGGCGATCAAGAAAAGCTGCCTGGTAATCTTCCATACTTATTAAAGTTAAAGTTGAAGCTTGATCAGTATATTATTAAACGAGGATTTTTTTAACATAAAGCAATATCCAACCGACTTTCCACCCCCGGAGCTGCTTCCCTTTGCATGAAACAAAAAAACAGCCACCTCCACGCGAGAAGTAGCTGTTTTTTAATTTATGTGACTTAGAGAGTATTAGTAATCGAAGTCACCGCCACCCATACCAGCGCCAGCAGCAGGAGCCGCGTCTTTAGGCTCTGGCTTGTCAACGATGATACATTCGGTTGTCAACACCATACCAGCGATCGAAGCAGCATTTTGCAGAGCAGAACGAGTTACTTTCGCAGGGTCAACAATACCAGCGGCTAACAAATCAACGAATTCATTGGTAGCAGCATTGTAACCAACGTTGAATTCTTTCTCTTTGACCCGTTCAGCAATGACAGCACCATTCTGACCGGCGTTTTCAGCAATCCGCTTCAGAGGCGCAGGTAAAGCCCGAACTACAATCAAAGCACCTGTTAATTCTTCACCGGTGAGGGTGCTGTTAGCCCACTCTTCCAGGCTAGGAGCCAGATGAGCTAGAGTTGTACCACCGCCGGGAACGATACCTTCTTCTACAGCCGCTTTGGTAGCGTTGATAGCATCTTCCAAGCGTAGCTTCTTATCTTTCATTTCGGTTTCGGTGGCTGCACCCACTTTGACTACAGCTACACCACCAGAGAGTTTAGCAAGACGTTCTTGTAACTTCTCTTTGTCGTAGGAAGATTCGGTTTCTTCCATCTGACGACGGATTTGTTCACAACGAGCCTTAACAGCAACTTCATTACCTTCAGCAACAATGGTGGTGTTGTCTTTGGTAATGGTGATCCGGCGAGCTTTACCCAGGCTTTCTAGTTTGGTGTTTTCTAGCTTCAAACCAGCGTCTTCAGTAATTAACTGACCACCAGTGAGAACGGCGATATCTTCGAGCATAGCTTTACGGCGATCGCCAAAGCCAGGAGCTTTTACAGCCGCAACATTTAACACACCACGCAGACGGTTAACCACCAAGGTAGCTAAAGCTTCTTTTTCAATATCCTCAGCGATAATCACTAAAGGACGACCAGCACGAGCTACTTGCTCGAGAACTGGTACCAAATCTTGTACCAAAGCGATTTTTTTATCGGTGAGCAGCAGGAAAGGCTCATCAAAAACCGTTTCCATGCGTTCAGCATCGGTGGCAAAGTAGGGAGAGATATAGCCCTTGTCAAAGCGCATCCCTTCGGTAATTTCTAGCTCGGTGGTCATAGATTTCCCTTCTTCGAGAGAAATTACGCCTTCCTTGCCTACTTTGTCCATTGCTTGGGCAATCATCTGGCCGACTTCTTCATCGTTACCAGCTGAAATCGAAGCAACTTGGGCAATGGATTTAGAATCTTCTACTGGACGGGCGTGTTGAGCAATCTTATCTACTAAAAAGCCTGCGGCTTTATCAATACCACGCTTCAGGGAAATTGCATTAGCACCAGCTGCAACGTTGCGTAAGCCTTCTTTGACCATGGCGTGGGCTAAAACGGTGGCAGTGGTGGTACCATCCCCGGCCGCGTCGTTGGTTTTAGAAGCAGCTTGACGAATCAAAGCCACGCCTGTATTTTCAATGTGGTCTTCTAATTCGATTTCTTTGGCGATGGTTACACCGTCATTAACGATTTGGGGTGCGCCAAATTTCTTTTCGAGGACTACGTTACGACCTTTTGGGCCTAGGGTGACAGCTACAGCCTCAGCCAAGATGTCAATGCCTCGCTCGAGGGCGCGACGGGCGTTTTCGTTATAGATAATGCGCTTTGCCATAGGTATCTCTATTCAGGGAGTAAGTCAAGATTTTTGATTGGACTTTAGGGGTTGGGCTTTGGGCGTGGGGTTTACCCCCTCGCGTCTGTACCCATTCCCCATTAGTTGACGACTGCTAAGATATCTTTTTCAGAAAGCAGTACGTATTCTTCTGTGCCGAGCTTGATATCAGTGCCAGCATACTTGGAGTACAGCACTTTATCGCCGACTTTAATGTCTAATGTCTGACGGCTACCGTCATCGTTACGCTTGCCAGGTCCAAGGGCTACTACTTCGCCTACTTGGGGTTTTTCCTGGGCGTTGTCGGGTAAAAACAGTCCACCTGCGGTTTTTTCTTCCGGGGCGCTCACTTTTACGAAAACGCGATCGCCTAGGGGTTTAACTGTAGAAACGCTTAAAGTTACAGCTGCCATAAATATTTTTTCTCCAGAGTTAGCACTCTCAACTCCTGAGTGCTAATCTACCTAAAAGCAGCATAAAATGGCAATAATTAATTGAGTACGGGTTCCCGCACCAGCATATGGCAGCAGTACTTAAGTATAAATACTGCATCATTTGGATATATCGGGTTTTGCTGGGTAAGTTACGAATATTTTTATATAGATAAATTTATGTGCAAAACCGGGAAATTGTTATAAAACTGTAATCAGGGTGCCGCTCGATGAGTAAGACTACACTGGTAGGGTGACGCCGTGAACTCGCCAAAATTACTCAGTTTCTTGATGACAAAGCCCTAAGTAATTGTCTAAAAATCTGAGCAATGGCAGAAATTCAGCCAGAGAATTTTATCTGTGCTGACCAGACAGTTACTCACTTCTGTGCAAAACAAGTTAGTCTTGGATATTGGGAACACTGACTAAAGCCCAAGGGTGAATTAAACAGCAAGTCTCCCACTTACATCCTATAAGACTACAGCCTATCTCTTGCGGGTTTGTTGCTGTAGACCGATAATGGTGGTCTACCCATATGGTTCCTGGTATTGCCGAGCAAAACCAGAAGTTATTGAGCCAGTCATCCCAAAACACTCGATAGGCATAATGGTGGTGCAAGAATATGCATTTTGACCCATCTTCTGCCGATAACTCCTCTACTTGCTTGCGAACATTTGTCAAGGCTGAACATCACCAGGATATAGTAAAGCAGTAAGCCTCTGAAAGGGCGGTTTTTTTTAAGTTAGGGTCATCTTCAGCCAATATGTACCTCGTGAATTAGAAGCATGATTATTTAATCAGTGTTTTTTTCACCCGCCACTTTCAAAGCGATATATAATAACGCATTATAAATACTACTGCTCTACGTATCCTTACTGAAAGTTGCCCATGATCCCGTCGTCTTATCAAAAGTAATCACCACTTTTAAGACTTCCAGAAGGCAAAGGCAAGTTAAGTAGAAAAAGGACAACACCTCAATGATCCACCATAAAGGATAACCACTCAACACCTTGATGGACCGAAGCGCGAAAAGTGCCAATGCTATGAAAGAGCCCAGCATGAAAGATCACAAAAGACTGCTACTGATTGACGATGACCCTAACCTCATCTTGCTGGTGAAGGACTACCTGGAATTTAGAGGCTATGAAGTTAACACTTCCGAAAATGGACGAGAAGCCCTGGGAATTCTTCAACAAGATATTCCAGATATGATCATCTGTGACGTCATCATGCCGGAGATGGACGGATATACTTTTGTAGAACAACTCCGACAAAATGAACGCACCGCCTGGATTCCCGTGCTTTTCCTATCAGCGAAGGGCCAAAGTGCAGAGCGAGTTAAAGGTCTGAACAAAGGGGCTGATGTTTATATGGTCAAGCCCTTTGAACCAGAAGAACTCGTAGCACAAGTAGAATCTTCGCTGAAGCAAACTACTCGTTGGAAAGAACACCAAGCTAAAGGAGGAGAAAACGGTTCCCGAATTCAGGTTCCCTTTGATGTACAGTTAACCCCAACTGAACTGAAAGTGGTACAGTTTGTCGCTAGGGGTTTAGCTAATCGGGAAATTGCTGAAGAACTAAATGTGAGTCAGCGTACAGTTGAAAGCCATGTGTCCAATATGTTGGGCAAAACTAATCTCCACAACCGTACTGAACTAGCGCGTTGGGCGATTGAAAATCAAATGGCTTAATCTCTGTGCTGATTTCCCAAGTTCTGAGTTTTGAGTTACACAGAATAGCTCAAAACTCAAGCTTGTTTTGACATCCTGACTTTAGTTTGACGGCTAACAAATTATGAATTGTGAAGCTAAATTTGGGTTTTTTTAATTCAAACTTCATAATTCATAATTCATAATACAGTCCTCAACTGCCATGTTCCAACCCGGATATCACCTAAAATTATCAATACATCACTCCACCTAAATTCCCCGTCTTCCCAACTGGAAATAACCATAGAGTGAGTTACGTCTCAAAATTACAAATATTTATCGCTACAATATGACCCTGTGTACCTCACCCACCCTAAGTTTTTTGTGGTCTTTTAGTGTGGGTTAAGGCTGCAAGAGATTTATATGATGGCTTATACTAGAAATCGGCGCTTTGTGGTGTGCGAGGGAAGGGAATCACATCCCGGATGTTTCCCATACCTGTGATAAATTGCACCAGTCTTTCAAAGCCTAAGCCGAAACCAGCATGGGGAACAGTACCATAACGGCGTAAATCCATGTACCACCATAAATCTTCCGGCTGCATTCCCTGCGCTAAAATACGGCGTTCCAATACATCTAACCTTTCTTCTCTTTGAGAACCGCCGATAATTTCCCCAATTTTAGGTGCAAGAATGTCCATGGCGCGAACGGTTTTTTCATCCTCATTCAAACGCATATAAAATGCTTTAATTTGTGCTGGATAATCTGTGACAATTACAGGCTTTTTAAACAGCTGTTCTGCTAAATATCTTTCATGTTCTGATTGTAAATCTAAGCCCCAACTCACTGGATATTCAAATTGGACATTGGCTTTTTCTAATAATTTGACTGCTTCTGTATAAGTTAATCGCTCAAATTGATTATTAATAATATTGTCGGCTGTGGCTAAAACAGTATTATCAATGCGTTGATTGAAAAATTCCATGTCTTCTGGACATTTCTCTAACACATATCCAAAAACCTGTTTGAGAAATGCTTCGGCTAAATCCATATTACCATCTAGGTCGCAGAAGGCCATTTCTGGTTCCACCATCCAAAATTCGGCGAGGTGGCGCGAGGTATTGGAATTTTCCGCCCGGAATGTGGGGCCAAATGTGTAGACGTTAGTAAAGGCCATGGCCATGACCTCGGCTTCTAGCTGACCGCTAACTGTTAAATAGGTGGGTTTACTAAAAAAGTCCTGGGTGTAATCTACTGTTTGAGTTTCTGTGCGGGGTATGTTTTTGAGGTCGAAGCTGGTGACGCTGAATAGTTCACCCGCGCCTTCGCAGTCGTTAGCCGTAATTACAGGTGTATGTACCCATAAAAAGCCCCTCTCTTGGAAAAATTGGTGAATCGCTGTAGAACAGGCGTTTCTCACCCGGAAAACTGCACCAAAGGAGTTAGTCCGCGATCGCAAGTGTCCTATTGTGCGTAAAAATTCAAAGGAGTGGCGTTTCTTTTGCAGAGGGTAGGTTTCGGGATCAGCTTCTCCATAAACTTTCACAGCCGCGGCTGTTAATTCAATGCGCTGTCCCTTCCCTTGAGAAGCCACTAGTAGCCCACTCACCTCCACCGAAGCACCTGTATTCAGCTTTTTAATAATGGCTTCGTAGTCTGGTAAATCCTGATTGATGACCACTTGCAAATTAGCTAGTGAGGATCCGTCATTGACTTCTATAAACGCAAATCCTTTTAACTCCCGTTTTGTTCTCACCCAGCCTTGAACCACGAGAGAATCATCAGGTTGACCAGTGCGTAATACTTCTGCAATTCTTCGATTTGACATACTATATAACTTCTATTTTGTCAACTAAGACAGATATTAAACAATATTAACATTTAAGTTGCTCCCCAAGCCAAAATCGGGATTACCCACCACAATATCCAGCCTACAATAAATACCATTCCACTCAAGCGGACGGCTGGACAGAAAGGTTTTGTCAAACTAGTCCCAGAAAATAACTGGCGTTCTCAGTTGATTTCTAGTAGTTTTAACTGCTGTTTAATTTACTGGGCAGCTGATATTTCTGCTGTCTGGTGTTTATCTTGTGCTAATTCGTGTTGATGCTGTTGCCATTGTGCCTGTTTTTGTCGATGGCTTTGTACCTGATTGTAACGTTTCTTCAAGGAGTAGAGCCATCGCTCTATATTTTCCAGTTCTTGATCCAAATCCGTTTCTTGACTTTCCCCTGGCGATGGTGATTCTTGACGCGGTTTCATTTTCAGGTAGTAAACTATGATTAAATGCTGGTCAATCCCCAAAATTTTAACTTCTGAATCAGCACTATTTTATATAAGTAATTTATCTTCTCTTTACGCATCACTTAGCACTTAGAATCATGTCTCAACCTACTCAGCTTTCTCAAACCAATCCATTGAATGAACTTAGCACTCTAGAACTAGCCCAAGCCTTAATGGAAAGGCTAAGTATCTCGCCTAAGGATTGGCATCGCCTCAAGTCTAACCGCAATTCTCGCGCTAGTGAACAAGCCGCGGCCGCCCTTTTGTACCTTGTCCAAAATCAGCCCGAAGAAGCCATAGTGAGATTACAACAAGCTGTTGGTTGGTTAGACCGATCAATTTCTGCACCTCCCTGTCCCAGCCATGGAAATCAGGGATAAAGTAGTTGTTTTCCCAATACCAATGACTAATGACCGCTCCCCTACCTTCTCAAAGACAAACGGGGGCTATTTTCCATTTCTTTACACAGTCTCAATTCTGTACCTTTACGATTCCACTCTACTTGATCAAAAATTTGATGCAGAAGACATAAACCACGACCATTTTCTGATTCATCTGGTGGTAAATAATCTGTGGGGTTTTCATCATCAGCCGATACAGGAACAAAGCCTTGACCCTGGTCTGAGATTACCCACCAATATTGATTGTTGATTAGGGAAAAACGGACTACAACTGTTTTACTAGGATCAAGATTATTACCATGTTTTGCGGCATTTACTAGGGCTTCTTGGAGTCCTAGGCGCAATTCTGCTTGCAGTTTTCCTGGAATTTCAGCTAGGAGTAAATCTAAAATTGGGCATAGATAAAGAGTTGAGGCAAAACTAATTGTGCCCCAATAACGTCCAACTGGACGAAGGGAAATGGTCATCACAAGAGAAACCCCGCAGCTTTCAGTTAGCTAGACATTAGTTTGCTATTGATTACAGGCACCCTGATACAAAAGTGAGGTGGTCACGCTGCCTTCAAACTTGCGTCTTTAAACACTAAATTTGGGAAATCCTAGGGAGAATTGACTCTGTTTATGAGATGAGATTGTTGATACATATAACGCCTATAAAGACAACTGCTCGTGCAGTTAGCAAAGAAAATTATTGGTAATATTCAAGAGTATGAGGATAATCTTGGTATTGCCGATAGTTGCTTTACCAAAGCTTATTCATGTTGCTTGGGGTGGATGGGAATTTAATCTCTGTAACAAAATCGTTTTTTTTAGCTTAATTAGATTTTAGCATTTTTAGTATGCATTAGACTACAAATTTGAAATGTAAGTTTTTCTTCCACACTCAGTATTACTGATACTAATGTGATAACACCATAAAAGCAACCGCTTCTACATGAGCTGTTTGGGGGAAGAAATCAGCAGGTTGTATGCGTGTCATGTGATATAGCCCATCTTGGCATAACAATTTTAGATCGCGAGCCAGAGTAGCTACTTTACAACTGACGTAAACTATGCGTGGAGGTTTCAGTTCTAATAAAGAATTAATCACGGCGCGATCGCACCCTTTGCGCGGCGGATCAAGTAACACCACATCTGGTATTATGCCCATTTCCGGCAGCAAATTCTCTACTGCGCCTACTTGGAATGTAACATTATTAATTCCATTGTGCTGGGCATTGACAATAGCTTGCTCTACAGCTTCTGGTTGTAATTCTAATCCTATAGCTTCCCGAACTTGTTTGGCTAAAGGTAAAGTTAAAGTACCAATACCACAATAAGCATCAATTAGCAACTCCTGTCCTTGAAGATTGAGTTCTGACTGAATTATCTGCAACAGTGCTTCTGCGGTTTCTGTATAAACCTGGAAAAACGTATCTGGACGGACTTGAAATTCTAAATCAGCAAAGACTTCTCGCAGGTGAGAAACACCAGCAACGCAACGAGTTTCAGCGCCAAAAATGGCATTTGTGCGATGATGATTGCGATTTAAAGACACACCCACCAGTTGGGGATAGCGCTTTAACCATTCCTGGGCTTGCTGTTCAATTCCTGGTAAATTCCACTCCTTCACTACCAAAGTCAATAACATTTCGCCAGTTCGCCGTCCAATACGTAAACCCAAATGGCGGATTTGTCCTTGGTGTTTTCGTTCATCGTAAATTTGCCAACCGTGTTGTTGGATGTCCTGCTTTACTTGTACCAGTAAAGGATTTAATCTCGCATCTTGAACAGGACATTGATTTAAATTCACTAATCGATGGCTACCTTTTTGGTAGTAACCAGCTTGTACCTGACCTGTGGCGGAAACTCCTAGAGGATAAGTGGCCTTATTGCGATAGCCCAAAGGTGCATCTGTGGTTAACACCGGATCGACTGGTGGATTGACAAAACCACCAATACGCTGTAAAGCTTGGATAACTTGATCATGCTTCGCTACTAGCTGATATTCATAATCAATATGTTGCCACTGACAACCACCACACTTGTCAGCCACAATACAACTTGCTCTGACCCGATGAGGAGATGCTTGCAAGAGGTGATGAAGTTGAGCATGAGCGTATTGAGGTTTAACTTGTACTAAGCGAACTATAGCGCGATCGCCTGGAACAGTATCGGGGACAAAAACCACAATTTCCTCAAAACGTCCCACACCATCACCTGTACTACTCAAGTCGGCGATGACAATTTCAATTAACTCACCCTGGTGTTTAGTCATTAGTTATTAGTCATTGGTCATTGGTCATGAGAAAATCACAATCCTTGTGCTCACTCCCATCATCTTCCTAATTTTCCTTTCTTTGTGTACCTCAGACTCGCTAAACTAGCAAATAATATTTCGCACACAAGAGCGTATAATTATGACCGTAATTAGCCAAGTTATTCTCCAAGCCGACGACCAACTGCGTTATCCGAGCAGTGGCGAACTCAAAAGCATCAAAGAATTTCTCCAAACCGGAGAACAAAGGACACGCATTGCTGCGACCTTAGCGGAGAACGAAAAAAAGATTGTTCAGGAAGCAACCAAAAATCTGTGGAAAAAGCGCCCTGACTTTATCGCCCCCGGCGGTAATGCTTACGGCGAACGTCAGCGTTCCCTATGTATCCGTGACTTTGGTTGGTATTTGCGCCTTATTACCTATGGCGTACTTGCTGGCGACAAAGAACCAATCGAAAAAATTGGTTTAATCGGCGTGCGAGAAATGTACAATTCTTTAGGTGTTCCTGTACCAGGGATGGTAGAAGCTATTAGCGCCTTGAAAACTGCCTCTCTTGACTTACTAAGTGTGGAAGATGCGACCGAAGCAGCACCCTACTTTGATTACATCATTCAAGCCATGTCTTGATCAAACTGGTGTTGGTTCTAGGATTGTGAATGTTAAGGTATTAGACCCATAAGATTTCTCATTTGATCATAACCTCCTCACATTTGGTCATGGCTGTGGCAAAAAATCTGTCAGGTTATTAACCAGATGTGGGGAAATTTTAGCAGATAGTCGCCACTATTTGAAGGGGAAATATGCAAAAAAGTCTTAATTAGTGGTTGCAAAGTGCATATAGGGTAACTAAATGGATACAATAATTCTCTGTACTCTTGGTGCCTTATTTCCATGACCGCCACTTCCTCTACTCCCTTTTCCCCTCAAGAAATCGCCGCCGAAGGATTAAAACCAGAAGAATATGCAGAAATTGTCAGACGCTTAGGACGACATCCTAACAAAGCTGAACTGGGAATGTTTGGAGTGATGTGGTCTGAGCATTGCTGTTATAAAAATTCCCGTCCTTTACTTAAGCAGTTTCCCACCACGGGAGCGCGCATCCTGGTTGGACCTGGTGAAAATGCCGGAGTTGTAGACTTAGGCGCTGGACTGCAATTAGCATTTAAAATTGAATCTCATAACCACCCATCAGCCGTCGAACCCTTCCAAGGTGCCGCCACAGGTGTAGGCGGTATATTAAGAGATATATTTACAATGGGGGCGCGTCCCATTGCCTTATTAAACTCTTTACGTTTCGGTTCTCTAGATGATCCCAAAACCCAAAGGTTATTTACAGGTGTTGTAGCGGGTATTTCACATTATGGTAATTCCGTTGGAGTGCCGACTGTTGGGGGTGAAGTATATTTTGACCCAGCTTATTCGGGTAATCCCTTAGTTAACGTCATGGCACTGGGATTAATGGAAACACCAGAAATCGTTAAATCCGGTGCTGCTGGTATTGGTAATCCTGTGTTATATGTCGGTTCTACCACGGGAAGAGACGGTATGGGGGGTGCCAGTTTTGCCAGTGCGGAATTAACAGATGAATCAATGGATAACCGTCCCGCAGTACAAGTAGGTGACCCCTTTATAGAAAAGTCTTTAATTGAAGCTTGTCTGGAAGCATTTAAAACTGGTGCTGTTGTCGCCGCCCAAGATATGGGTGCTGCGGGTATTACTTGTTCTACTTCAGAGATGGCGGCTAAAGGTGGTGTGGGTATTGAATTTGATTTAGATAAAATTCCTGTGCGGGAGTTGGGGATGGTTCCCTATGAATACCTGCTGTCTGAATCTCAAGAAAGAATGCTATTTGTAGCCCACAAGGGTCGAGAACAAGAGCTAATTGATATTTTCCACCGTTGGGGACTTCATGCTGTAGTTGCGGGTACTGTGATTGCTGACCCCATTGTGCGGATTTTCTTTCAGGGTACAGTCGCAGCAGAAATTCCGGCTGAGGCGCTGGCGGAAAATACCCCACTTTATGAACGGGAATTGTTAGCAGAACCACCAGAGTATGTTCTGGAAGCTTGGAAATGGTCACCTGATTCCTTACCAGCTTGTACAATTGCGGGGATTGACATTGAAGGTAAACTCCAATCCTGGGATAATATTCTGTTAACTTTGCTCGGTACGCCAACCATCGCTTCTAAAAATTGGGTTTATCGTCAGTATGACCATCAAGTCCAGAATAATACTGTGATTCTGCCTGGTGGTGCTGATGCTGCTGTGGTTCGCTTACGTCCCCTAGAAACAAGGAAAAATGAAGAATTAGACCCTGAAAGTTTGACATCAGGTGTGGCGGCAACTGTAGACTGTAATCCTCGTTATGTTTATCTTGACCCCTATGAGGGAGCTAAGGCCGTGGTGGCAGAAGCAGCTCGTAATCTCAGCTGTGTGGGTGCCGAACCTCTGGCGGTGACAGATAATCTCAATTTTGGTAGTCCAGAAAAGCCCGTTGGTTACTGGCAATTATCCCAGGCTTGTCGCGGTTTGTCTGAAGGTTGTTTAGAATTGGCAACACCAGTTACAGGCGGGAATGTCTCTCTGTACAATGAAACCTTTGATTCTCAAGGTAATCCCCAACCCATTTATCCTACTCCTGTGGTGGGTATGGTGGGGTTAATTCCTGACTTAACAAGGATTTGTGGTCAAGGTTGGCAAGGTAATGGTGATTTAATTTATCTTTTGGGATTACCTCTGACATCCTCTGTTAGTTTGGGTGCATCTGAGTATTTAGCTACTATTCACAATACTGTTGCTGGCCATCCGCCAAGGATAGATTTTGATTTGGAACGTCGTGTACAGCAAGTTTGCCGCTTAGGTATTCGTGCTGGTTGGATATGTTCGGCCCATGATTCATCTGAGGGGGGTGTGGCTGTTGCTTTGGCTGAATGTTGCCTTTCTGGTAACTTAGGTGCCCAAATCCAGATAGAAATTCCTGAACATCAGTTAAAACGTTTGGATGAAGTGCTGTTTGGTGAAGGTGGGGCAAGAATAGTAGTTTCTGTAACACAATCACAGCAAGAAAAATGGGAATATTACTTAGGTGAACATTTGGGGGCTAATTGGCAAAAACTTGGTACAGTAGGTAATTTGGGTGATTCTGAACTAGGTTTGAGGATTTTAACCAATGATAACCAAATCTTAATCAAACTTACTATGGAACAGATGAAAGATCCCTATTTCCGGGCGATCTCTAACCGTCTTGCTCGCCTAGGTAATACTCCCAATTAATTTTTCTATCCCCTATATGGGGATAATTAACCTCTGTGAGCAGAATTACGGTACTGTTTTAATAGATGGTTAAAGATTCGTTAAGGATTTGGCAACTATCCAGCGACATAATCCCAGGGACTAAATAATTACTAATTCGTAGTTTGCAATTCGTAATTAATTCCAGAACAAAATCCAGCATAACTCACTCCATTTATTGGTGGGGTAGTAATTGCGAATTAAAAATTATCAATTACCGATTATTCCGACTTGACACCCAAACCAGGAGCAATAGCTAATGATTCCCATCCATTCCGTCACTATGGCTACACCGCACAAGCTATCGGATGAATACCACAATCAGGAAATAGACCCAATCAATAGTCAAGAGCATCGACCTGACAAACCAGAAGAAGCTTGTGGTGTTTTTGGCATTTACGCTCCAGAAGAAGATGTTGCCAAAATGACCTACTTTGGATTATACGCCCTGCAACATAGGGGTCAAGAATCAGCTGGGATTGCAACGTTTGAAGATGCAAAAGTACACCTACACAAAGACATGGGCTTAGTTTCTCAGGTCTTTAATGAGTCCATTTTGGATCAGTTACCCGGAAACCTCGCTATTGGTCACACTCGTTATTCCACTACTGGTTCTAGCCGCAAGGATAATGCCCAGCCGGCTGTGGTGGAAACCCGACTAGGTTCATTAGCTTTAGCACATAATGGTAATTTAGTCAACACTGTGCAGCTGCGGTCAGAGTTAGTCAAGACCCAAGTGAGTTTAGTCACAACAACAGACTCGGAAATGATTGCTTTGGCGATCGCTCAAGCCGTCAACGCTGGTGCAGATTGGGTAGAAGGAGCAAGTAGGGCATTTCACCGTTGCCAAGGCGCTTTTAGTTTGGTGATTGGGACTCCCGTTGGTGTCATGGGTGCGCGGGATCCCAATGGTATCCGCCCCTTAGTAATTGGAACTTTACCCGGGTTACCAGTCCGTTATGTCTTGGCTTCGGAAACTTGTGGTTTAGATATCATTGGAGCCGAATACTTACGAGATGTGGAACCGGGGGAATTAGTTTGGATTACTGAAGCAGGTTTAGCTTCCTACCATTGGAGTCAAAAACCTGCTCGTAAGTTATGTATCTTTGAGATGATTTACTTTGCCCGTCCTGATAGCATCATGCACAACGAAAGTTTGTACACCTATCGCATGAGGTTAGGGCGACAAATAGCGGCAGAATCCGCTGTAGATGCTGATATTGTCTTTGGTGTTCCTGATTCGGGAATACCTGCGGCTATTGGATTTTCCCAAGCCTCTGGTGTCCCCTACGCCGAAGGACTGATTAAAAATCGCTATGTGGGTCGAACTTTTATTCAGCCCACACAATCTATGCGCGAGTCCGGGATTCGGATGAAACTTAACCCCCTCAAAGATGTATTGGTGGGTAAACGAGTAATTATTGTGGATGATTCCATTGTTCGGGGTACAACGAGCCGGAAACTGGTTAAAGCATTACGTGAAGCAGGTGCTAGCGAGGTACATATGCGCATTTCTTCCCCACCAGTCACACATCCATGTTTTTACGGTATCGATACTGATAGTCAGGATCAGTTGATTGCTGCTACCAAGTCTGTGTCAGAAATTGCCGAGCAGTTGGGAGTAGATAGCCTGGCTTATCTGAGTTGGGAGGGAATGCTAGAAGCAACCCAGGAAGATACTAATAGTTTCTGTTCAGCTTGCTTTACTGGAGATTATCCCGTAGCTATTCCTGAGCAAGTCAAACGTTCTAAATTGATGTTAGAAAAAGTCGTGGTTTAAATAATGGGGCGGGCAAAATGTCCACCCCTGAACTGAAATTCTCTATTTCTTTCTCCTTTTTCTCTGTACCTCTGTGGATTATTCACAGGGTATCTCATTATACTGCGCTACACCCTTAGTGGGCATACTGCCCACTCCATAAGAGTTTTATCATTCATATAGTACTTATCTACAGGCCAACTACTATATTTAACGATGCTGCATAAAATCTACTTTCGGCAATAACGGATCTATGACAATTCCCACGCCGCTAAAACCCCAACGTTTGAGCAAATTACCCAACTGTGTAGCAAGAACAGATTCTACGGCAAAGCGGTTAGCTAATTGACCAGCATGGGTATTGAGATAGCTTAAAGCATCAAAGTTTTCCCTAAACAGTAATAAATAGCCGGAACTTTCAGCATCCGGATGGGCTACGAGATAACGACCATCAGTCGAGGAACGCAATATATAATAAATTTCAGAAAACATACTCAATTAAGATTCCAAACGAATCCGGGGGTCGGCTACCTTTAATAGCAAATCCGCCATTAAATTGCCTATATTCAGTAATACGGCACTCATGACGAGGCTAGCCATGACTAAATACTGGTCTTTTGCCATTACCGCCTGTAAAGTCAATCTCCCTAAACCGGGCCAGTTAAAGAATTGTTCGGCAATAAATGCACCACCTAATAAACCAGCCAATTCAAAGCCTAACAAAGTAATTAAAGGATTTATGGCATTGCGAAGAGCGTGAACATAAATCACCCGATTTTCTGGTAGTCCCTTGGCGCGAGCCGTTTGGATATAATCTTGACGTAGAACATCCAACAATTCTCCGCGAGTGATTCTTTGCAACCCGGCAAAACTAGTGATACTTAAGGCAATGGTGGGTAAAATCATGTGCCACCCAATATCAATGATTTTGCCAAACCAAGACAAATCAGCATGATTGATGCTAGTCATACCACCCACGGGAAATAAAGGTGAGGTGATTTGAGCAAATATGAGCAGAAACAAAGCAGTGATGAAACTAGGAAACCCTTGTCCTGTGTAGCTAATCAGTTGTAAAATGCGATCAGTCGCCTGATTTTGTTTCACAGCTGCGAGAATCCCAAAGGGAATTGCGATCGCCCAGGTACAAAATAAAGAAGCGATCGCTAAAAGTAAAGTTGCTGGTATCCTTTCCCACAACAGAGAAGCTACTGAGCGTTGGTAAACAAAACTGGTACCAAAATCTCCTTGGGTAAAAATTCGCCATAACCATAGTCCAAACTGTTCTGGCCAAGATTTATTTAAACCAAACTGTTGCCTTAATTCCTCAATGCGTTCTGGCGAAATTGTCGGATTTTGGCGCAACGTATCCACATAATCCCCCGGGGATAGTTTCATGATCAGAAACGACAGCGCCGTTGCCAATAACAAAGTGAACAGTGCTTGCAATATCCGTTTCACCACATAAACAAATGTTTCGTTCGTGACTAGCCCTATAAAGCCCTCCTGACAGGTCTTCCAGGAAATTTTCTGAGAAGTCATAGCAATTTAGTCATTTTTTATTAGTCAATTTCTCAGGATATAGGAGAGATTACCAATGATTAGTATTCAATTAGGGAGACAATCGGCACATCTGGTAAATGTTGACGTCCTTGTAAATCCCGTAGCTCGATGATAAAGCCAAACCCTACCAATTCGCAGCCAATCTTCTGCACCAACTTAGCGGTTGCACTAGCCGTACCACCTGTGGCAATCAAGTCATCTACAATTAAAACGCGACTATTTGGATGCAAAGCGTCTTGATGCATTTCCAGGCAGTCTGTACCATATTCTAATTCATATTCAATTGAGTGAACTGCTCCTGGTAACTTTCCCGGCTTCCGTACCGGAATAAAACCCGCTCCTAATTTGTAAGCTAGAGGAGGTCCAAAAATAAACCCACGGGACTCCATACCCACAACATAATCAGCTCTTAAGCCTAAACCAATGCATTTTTCCGTAAAAAAGTCAATAGTGTAGCGCAATCCCTCTGGGTCGCGCAGTAAAGTAGTGATATCGCGAAATAAAATTCCGGGTTTAGGAAAATCTGGGATATCGCGAATTAGAGACTTTAAATCCATAAAATTCAGTTATGAGGGGGTAGGAGGGGGATTAATGACCAATGACTCATGACTAGTCCCTGAAAAATCCTACACTATAATCTCATACCCTGATCATTGACGCTCTAATTTAGCCAGATTAGCTAATTTTACACGGTAATACAGCCAGGGAAGGTAAGGGACAATAATATATTAGCCTTTGGGGGTTTCCTGATTTTTGATATATTCTTTTACTATACTCAAAACAACTAAATCGGAGGTGATTTTTGATGGCGTTACTTAGAGCAACTTGGCATCTGTACCGCACAAAGCAGGTAGATACTGCAACTGTAATACCACTCCCACTTACATAAAGACTTCTACAAAGCCACGGTCTCCAAGAGAACTACCTCCGACAAAAAAATCGGTAAATCAGTTTCTGACTGACAAGAAGAGATTTATTTACCTAATTTTTACCGAACTTTGGACAGCAGAAAAAGTAATCAATGCTTAAGCACTACAAACAAGTTTGAAACAGGTTCAAGCCTGTTCTAGCTCCTTTAAATTAGTTGTACTAGTTTTATTCTGCCTATTAGCTCTGCACAAGGTAATTTATAGAATGAATGTCTCAGCCAGCTTAACGCCATTGAATAGTCCACCCCCCCCATCCTTGCCGATGATTCTGGATACTTTACCAGACCCTGCGATGCCTATCGTAAGCTTCGCCAAGGCGGCACAGGGTTGTCCCGCTAGAACCCGACTGCAAGTTGATCTAATTTTACTGGCAATTGAAGCTTTAGAACTTGGTAGCTCCGAAGCTATTCTGGCTTTTGCTGATGAGTTAGAACTGAAAGGAATTATTAAAAACCGAGTAAATCTATGGCGAATGCGGAGCTCTAACCCACTGCGAAGATCTCATATTCGCCGTCCCTTGACTATCATGGAGGCAAAAGCTTTAGTAGTTATTGCCAGCTACATCGCGCGGCGTTTAACCGTTGTCATTCGCCAAATGTTGATGACATATCAGCAAATGAGTGAAAAGCAGATACCTTTGGTACAGAATTTGCGCCTATCGAATTACCTAGAGCGATTTCGAGTACATTTCAGAAGTAGAATGAATCCCCGACGTTCTACCGTAATGGCATTAGATTCTGACGATAAATTAGATGAACTAGCAATCAATTTGTTGGGACAATTACTATTTTGTACTGGTACAGCTGGAATGCAGCGATTTTGGATTAGTCTTTTTGACGGTGAAGTAGAATGAATATTCAACGTAAGTACAGTCTACCTAATTGTACACTGCTGTTAGAGGGTTTCAGTGATGTAGCCAAAGCAGCATACTATCAAGGTATGCGTCCAGAATTATCCATATTGGTAAATGCAGAATGCTATATATCTGGCTATAGTCAGCCCCTAGTAGGCGGACGAGAATTTTTTGAGAGTCTAGTCCGGGCTGTGAGTGGCTATGCTCAAGAATTTTTGAGTAATGTGTCAAACCCCCAAGCACATAATCAAGACTCAGAATTAGTGGAGTTACAAAAAATTTACACTAATCGGCACCGGTTAATTGTGCATTCTGAAATAGCTGTAGATGTTTTTCAGTCTCAGCCTAACTATAATCAACCGCCCATTCAAATGGATTTGAATACAGTGCAGTTATTTGACCTGGTTGAAGCTGTGGATCAATTTTTTGCTGACAGCCAAACCCTACCAGAGTTGTCATTAGAATTACAGCCCGTGCCTAGAAGTTACGGTAGTCCTAATGAATTTCTACTCAAGCAGGGAGTAGCGGCAAGTATAGGAATTTCAACTGTAGCAGTTGCCGCCATCGCTTTGAGCCTAATTCCTGCCCCTGAGACGCGCCCACCAGCAACCCAGGAGCAAGAAGAGACTGTATCCATAGCACCCACCCCCAATTCGGCTGCATCAGAGAACATAACACCCCCAAATATACAAACTCCAGAGAGTTCCCCAGCAACTGACCTGAATGTAGCCACTCCAATCTTGGATACAGCACTCAAAATCAGAGATTTAGAAGCACTCTTAAATTCAGCTACAGAAATTACTAATTCATCCCAACTACGTCTTCTGAATGGAAAAATTTATAAACAAATTGATCTAGGTTGGACTAGTCGCTCAGAATTAAGAGAAGATTTAGTCTATCGAGTAGGTGCAAATGCTGATGGTGCGATCATTGGCTATAAAGCGGTAAATCAAGGAGCAAATGAGGGCATAGAATCAACTCCTCTACCCAAATTGCTGCACAGTCCCGCTAATGGTTCTCTCACAGCCAATGAACCAATAGCCCAATTTAAAGTAGTTTTTACCAGAGATGGTATTCTGCAAGTTAGCCCTTGGCGGGGATATCAGTGATTATTTACCCCCCTATCTGGTAATTTGTCTCATATAATTGCCCCAAAGTTGGGCTGCTTGCCCGCTGCTGCCGGATGTGGGAGAATTATTGTCATTACCCAACCAAATGCCAGTTACAAACCGGCGACTGGGGATTGAACCAATAAACCAGAGATCAACGTTTTTATCAGTGGTGCCGGTTTTCCCACCTTCCCCCAGTCCGATAGCCGCGGCGCGTCCAGTACCGCTAGTTACTGCTTGGCGCATCATCTGGTTGATTTCATCGGCTACACCTGTGGGTAAAACTCGCTGGTTAGCGTCCGGATTTTCGTCAAAGGAATAGACAACACGACAAGTTTTTAAATCCTGACTATTTTGACAATCACTACTGTCTATAATCCTGCTAATTGCGTGGGGTGGATTCCAAACACCACGATTGCTAATGGCGCCAAAAGCACCAGTCATTTCTAAAACATTGACTACACTTTGACCCAGTACTAAGCCGGGAACTGCTTCGAGTGATGACTTGACTCCTAAACGTCTGGCGGTGGATACGACTCTATCTAGCCCCACCTCCCTGGCAATTCGCAGAGCAATGGGATTTTCTGACAGGGCGAAGCCAGTCGTCATATCTAAGGAATTCTGGGCACCGGTTCTGCAAGGCCTATAGGTAAAGCCTTGCCAGGGTAGAGCCGCGCAAGAATAAGTTTTAGAGGCTGGTATTCCCCTCTCTAGGGCGGCTGCAAAAGCGAAAACCTTGAAAGTAGAACCCGGTTGTCTTTGGGCTTGAACAGCACGGTTAAACTGGCTTTTTCCAAAATCAGTCCCGCCTACCATCGACAAAATACTACCAGTTCTAGTGTCTAGGGTAACGATCGCTCCTTGAGAAAAGCCAAAGGTAGAACCAGCTTTATTGATTTGATTACGCAAAGCTGTTTCCGCCTCTGCTTGCATTTTGGGATCGAGCTGGGTTTCAATGATAAAATTTCCTTCTCTGGCAACTCCTACCCCCAAGATTGATTCCAATTCCTGGAATACATACTGGTAAAAGTAAGGAGCAATGGTACTGGCTTGCCGTTCGCAAACTTTGGGGTTAATCTGGACTGGGGAGCGCCTAGCTCGATTGGCCTGTTCTGCGGAAATTTTCCCCATGTCCAACATTCGCCTAATCACGCGATTACGATAGTCAACTAGTTGTAGCCTATTGGGGTTATTTCCACAAAAATTAAAAGCGTTGGGAGCAGGTAAAATTCCCACTAATGTTGCAGCTTCTGAGAGAGTTAATTCTCTGGCTGACTTATCAAAGTAATAACGAGCCGCATCCTCAAAACCGGATGTATCCACCCCCAAAAATACTCGATTTAAGTAAATGAGTAATATTTGATCTTTACTGTAAAAAGTTTCTAGCTTCAAGGAAACAATAGCTTCCCGCAGTTTGCGTCCCAAGGAGTCTTGAGCGCCTACATAGTCCCGGAACAAACTTCGGGACACTTGCTGGGTAATGGTGCTAGCCCCCTGCTGTACATCTCCACTGCGTGTATTGACTAACACAGCTCGCAAAATCCCTAAAGGGTCAACGCCAAAGTGCCAATAGTAACGACTATCTTCTGAGGCCACTATGGCTGCGGGTAAATAGCCAAAGTCCTCTAAACTCTTGAGGTCTACATGAGAGGTACTCCGAGGCTCGCGTAAGGGTGTCGAGCCATCGCGGGCATAAATCACTATAGGGGCGCTGCTAGCAGTGGGTAAGGGTCTGACGGAAAATTTTAGCCATTCCACCCCTATGACTAACCCCACTAAGGCGCTTACACCTGCCATACTATAGGCTGCCCAAGTTGCTGCTTTAATATGCAAGGGTGCTGGGTCAAAGTATTGTAGCCGCACTGAAGCTGCGAGTTCTGGTGGTCCCAAAGTAAAAATGTCACCGTGACGCAGTTCTAAGCGATTAATTCGGCGTTTCCCCAGATAAATACCATTAGTGGAGTTTTCATCTTTGATGACAAAAACAGGGGTGCGTTGAGTTGAATCCCGTGACAGTGACAGATGAATTTGGCTGACAACCGGATTGCGAATGACTATATCACAGGATTTGGAACTACGACCTAGTATATAGCGATCGCCTAACAAGGGATATACCTCACGTTCGTCCCCCGTATCCTGCACCCATATCTCTGGTACTTTGGCATTAGGCTTCAGCGCCAACTTAGAAAAGTCAACCCTCGCTTGAAGTGTCTGTACTGCTTGAGTCAGTTGACCAAGTACAGTTTGTGGCTTATGAGGAGGTTGGGGGGAACTCATAGGCTATTTACATCAGAATTATTGGCAAACATTCGGGCGATTTGACAATCTCGATACAGATATTCCACCATTGTACACATCAGTCACAGCAGAAATTAGCTATAGGTAGTTTTTACTAATTCAATCTTACACCAAGAAAATATCGACTCATCAAACCTACCAACTCGGGTTCATTACTCTTTCCAAGCATACAAGATTGTGAGTCCATACTCCCTGACTATCTATAATTTCTGAAAATATTAGGGTAATATCTTTAAGGATTAATTGACATTAAAATTCTCTCTGACATGGGAAGTTGAGGGGATACTTTGATTTTCATTTATCAAGTGTTCAGATTAGCTTTAACTGTCACTATGACTGGGTGCTTTTTCCCAAGAAGCAATTAATAGACAAATAATACCAATAGTAATAAATGAATCTGCCATATTAAATACGGCAAAATTAATCAAGCGAAAATCCAGGAAATCAACTACATACCCCAAAGCGAACCGATCAATACCATTCCCCATAGCTCCGCCTAAAATCAAACCATAGCCTAACTGATTCCAACGACTTAAATTCTGGCCAAACCATGCTAGTGCTATCAATAACAAACTCACGACCAACGATAGCCATCTTAACCACTCTACTTTCCCGCTGAACAGACTAAAAGCTGCCCCAGTATTAGTAACATAAGTGAAATGGAATACATCTGGTATAATTGGTAATGTCTGTTCCAGGCTAAAGGTCTGCACTATCCAATATTTTGTTAGTTGATCTAAGAAAAAAGCAATGAAGGCAGTAATCCAAAAGAGATGATTTTTTAAACGCATGAAACTAGAAACTAGGGAGTGAGAGATAGTAGAGGTTAATGTAAATAAAAATAGCATTTACTAAATGGATATCACAATCACCATCTCCTCTTTGTCTATGAAAATACATATAATTACCGAGAAAATGTACAATTAGTCCCAATCATTTCAAATTGGTCAAAAGCCTATAAATGGATTTTTCGATTTTGACTTGACTGTCGTACTAGCTCCGCCATAACTAATAAAACATCAAATGACGTAATACGTATGCTATTACGGTAACACCACACACTACAGCTAGTTGACCCGGCAGTGCCAACCAAGAATATTTAAGGATTGCTTGCATGAGAGGCAAATTTTCCGTACCTTTCCACTGAAAAATATAACTGATGATTAAATAAGTAATACCGCAGAGGTGGACAGTTAACAAGCCACTCAAACAACTGAAAGCCAGGGTTTCCAACTTAGGTCTAGCTTGAAATGCCAAAGATCCACAAATCCACGCTCCAGGGATAAAACCTAACAGATAACCGAACTGAGATAGTTTAACATATCCAATACCGCCACCATCGGCAAATACAGGTAGCAAGGTTAAACCCATGACTAAATAGGCGATTTGCGATAGTGCCCCAGCATTTTTACCTCCTAAACAACCTACTAACAGTACCGCACCAACTTGACAGGTAACACCCAAAGAAAAAATCTCAGTTCCTTGATTATTCCCAGTCCAAGGTAAGGCAATACTATAGGCTTCTAGGAAAGTACCACCCATGGTGAGGAGCAAACCAACCATAGACCATAGTAATTGAATAGTTCCCACATTTTCTACACTTCCAGCCATTTTATTTGCACAAATACTCAAACGATGTTTTTATCAGTTATTTATGTATTAAACTGTTAGGAACAGTATTGAATTATACATATTTATACTGACTTAGTCGTTATGTTTTATTATGACAAACATTATCCTCCTGATTTCCTTAGTCAAGGTATCAGAAAAAAGTATTAGATGTGTATTTTTGTGAGTTACTCCACAGACTGACCCGGAAGTGAGCAAGGAGGTTATTTTTGTTTTAGCTGAAAATTCTCAGCCCCAGAATTGAATTATCGGGAGAAAGTGAACAACAACAGCAAACAGCGGCTAAAGTCTAGGTTGACAATATCAATATAAAATATCACTAATTCTTATCAGCTTAATTAAAACATATATTATCATTTCTTACTTCTTTAGATAGATGAACCTATAAATTTCCAGTCTATTAGAGCAAAAATAGTCTCGACTATCACAAATCAATTCATATTAGGCTATTGTTTGCTCGTCAGATATGTTCCTCATGGTAGATGAATAAATAATCTTAAATATAGTTAAATCTTTAATAATGTAAATCATATATCAGAGTTTTTATGAATTAATTTAACTCTCTATGCCCATATCTCTAAATACACATTCAAACCATAATATCAATATATACGTTATCTTTTAGATTGCTTATTCTGTGAAAATTAGATGTTAAATATTAGTTATTGGCTGAATAGTTCAATGTCACTTGTCAATTTAGCACATTTACATTAAAGTCACGTATAACCTCATTGATATTTTTATAAAAGCAGTGGTTTGTCAAGTTATAGTGCAGATAATTTTGTATTTGATATTGAGTCATGGAAATAAAAAATTATCCTAAATTCAGTTTAAAAGTATCGATTAAGGTGGAGTTATAAGATTTCATATTTTATAAATTCGATAACTTGTAAGTTTATTTTTATAAATTTTTTATGTTATTAGTAAAATTCAAATAAATAGCACATTTTATGAAATAATTTAAAATTATTACCAATGACCAATAAATATATGTCTTTTTAAGAGCTATTATCTTGATTTTTGAATGCCTATGGTTCTGACTTATGAAAGGGAGATATTAAGTTTATGGATTATAGCCAAGATAGGTTATTTTTTGCAAATTTTACCAGAAATATACAGACAGAAATAGATTTAAAATTTGCTTATTTCCTGATAGATCAAGCTGTAGAACCAGCTTTCTGCTTAGGAGAAAATTACCAGTTGATTTTTGTCAATGATGCAATTTGCAAAATGACTGGCTATTCCCGTGAAGAATTACTTTCAATGAGGCTTTATCATCTAGATATAGATTTTGATATCCATAGATTATCAAAAATAAAATCAGAAGATTATTTTACGTTTAAATCTCGCTATCGTAATAAGCAACAGCGCATATTTACAGTTGAAACTTCTATTATATACCTGAAAAAAACAGGTCAAACTTTTGCCTGTGCTGTTGTTCGACCTCAGAGGGATGAAGCCATAGATTTGAGCATAAAACCGGTGAATATCAATATATTATTCACCTTACCAGAAACAATAGAAGCCAACATTTTTCTGATTCAGGGAAACAGAATATTTTATGTAAATTCTGCCGTACAAAAATTTACTGGATATAGTAAAGAGGAACTACTAAATAATTTTGATTTTAACGGAATAATTAAGAGTAAAAAACCTATAAATTTATGCTTGCAAAAAGAATTACCTGACTTTGAATACCAGGTGGTAAATATCCTCACACCAGATGGTACGGAACGCTCGCTAATTGGGGGGGTAACTAAGCTTGATGGAATTTTCCAGTTACCTGTAAAACCAGAAGAATTAATCATAGCTATTGATATTACAGATTACAAAAATTTAGAGTCAAGTTTTAATAACGCTTTACAACAAGCTAAACAAATAAGCGAACTGAGAGCGCAGTTTCTTTCTATGGTCTGTCATCAACTTCGTACTCCACTAAATATTATTTCATTTTGTAATAGCTTAGTTGCAGAAGAAATAGACAAGCATACCAAGCAAAAAATAGAATCATTACTGGAAAATATAGAAAAAGCCATCGCACAAATCAGCCAGATGTTAGATGATACTTTGTTGTTTGCTCAAGCAGAATCAGGCAAAATAAATTTTGACCCTAAACCACTGGATTTAGTGAAATTTTGTCATAATTTAGTGGCGGAAATGCACATTATTTCCATGGAAAAAAGAATAAATTTTCTGAGTAATTTGGAAGTGATCAATGCTTTTTTTGATGCAAAATTATTAGATTATATATTGAAGAATCTCCTAGAAAATGCCATTAAGTATTCTCCTAAGAATAGCATGATTGATTTGATTATGACTTACCAAGAAAAATATATTTTTTTTCAGGTAAAAGACCAAGGAATTGGCATTCCAACCAGAGACAAAGAAAGATTATTTGAAGCATTCTACAGGGGAAGTAATATTGGGAATATACACGGTAATGGACTAGGATTATCGATTATTAAAACGCTAGTAGATTTACATGGTGGTCAAGTGAATCTGGAAAGCGAAGTAGATAAAGGTACTACCATTACTGTGATGTTACCACTAGTTAAAGAGGCCTCTTTTCTATGAGAATTAGAATGTTTTGATTACTACAGGACTTACGCAAAACAGAACGAAAGTAGGGGTAATTCATGAATCACCCCTACATCAGAACCAGGTTTTTAGTCCAATCTTGCGTAAGTCCTATACTATAAGTGTTAATTGATTTAAGTATTTAAGATTTGTCAATTTAAAAATCCCCATGTTCCATTTAATATTATAATTTTGGTTGCTATAAAATGAAGTACGAATCGGTCAAAAAAATTCTGGTAATTGAAGATGATCATGTTACCCGCCATCTTTATGCACAGGGTCTTGAAGCTAAAGGGTTTGATATTATAAACGCTCAAAATGGTTTAGCTGGTATCCAACAAGCACAGGAGTATGTACCTGATTTAGTACTTTGTGATCTGACAATGCCGGATATAGATGGTTACACTGTCCTCACCATGCTACGTCAAGATCCTGTTACAGCAATTATTCCCTTTATTTTTATCACGGGTAGCTGTACTAGAGAGGCTATTCGCAAAGGTATGGAGTTAGGTGCAGATGACTATGTTACTAAACCCTTTTCACTAGACGAATTACTCAGAGCAATTAATACCCAGTTGCAAAGACAAGCTGTGCTCAAAACTTGGTGTGCTGCTAAATTCCAGGAAGCTCAAAAATCAGGATCCGCAGATAAGACCACAGCTTTGAACTCACCTCAATCAATATTTCCCTGTGTTCCCCAATTAAAAAAAGTTTTTGAATTTATTGAAGCCCATTATCACGAAGGAATTACACTGTGTGATGTAGCTGAAGCAGTTGGTTACTCACCTGCTTACTTGACTAACCAGGTGGGAAAGCAGACAGGAGAAACTGTCAATAGCTGGATTGTTAAACGCCGGATGCAAGGAGCGCGTTTTTTACTGCAAAATGATTACCAAACAGTTGAGCAAATTGCCAGAGCATTGGGTTATCAAGATGTTTCCCATTTCTCCCGCCAGTTTCGTCAACATCATGGTTTACCACCTCATGCTTGGCGTAAGGAACATCAAGTTGGGTGTTTCAAAGTCGAACTTAATAATTAGAAAATTCTCAATGAAAAATATCCCCAAATATTATTTAGGGATAAAATTTATACGCGATTTCATCTGCTAATAAGTAATATTTTTGATATTAACCCGCTATGCCGTTAGGTGAGCGGGACATTCTTAAGGGAATTCTGTGGTTTGAGGCTTTGGGTGATTAGCTTCTGAATAAATGGCGATCGCTAAAAAAATGCGGAAAAATCATGTTTGAACCTGAAAATAATACTGGATAGTTTGGTTTTTCCTGAAAATCTCTAATTTATACCATAAATTTTAATAAATTACGTAGCATTTTTTTTATTTTCAATGTAGCAAATAGATCAGAAAAATATATTATTTTGCCTTTGTTAACCTTTTGTTTACCTTCAGACGTATCTTTTAGAGGTATTCTAATATCGCTCATCTGGATAAATTAACTAAAAATTCACAGGTCTACATGTAATCAACAAGAGTCGCCTAGCAGCTAAAACATCGCTGTTAGATATGTAATTTAGCTTAGGGGCTTGTGGCGCGGGGCAAGACTCAGATAATGCCATTGCTACAGCCATAACCCTAGACTGTGATGCCGGTGATGTTGTCATGACCAATGAAGCAAGGTCTTTTTGATATAACTCCGTAGTACTTTCGCAAAGTGGACGTATTTTTCATGGTTCTTAATCGCAAAGTTGTGTTAGCCATCGCTTCACTACCAATCATGTTGGTAGCAACAGCCTGTAGCCCAGGAGCGGATGGTGGTGGTGGGCAGAAAATAGCTATTACCGGAGCCGGGGCAACATTCCCCGCACCTCTTTTTCAGAGGTGGTTTGATGCCTATAATCGCCAAGTCAACCCCAATGTCCAGGTGAGCTATCAGTCCGTAGGAAGTGGGGCGGGTTTGGAGCAGTACATCAATAAAACCGTAGACTTTGGGGCCAGCGAAGCACCCATCACCGACTCTGCAAGTCGGCTCAAGTCCTTCAAAGAAGCTCATAATTACGATCCGATCCAAGTTCCCATGACCGGAGGCTTTTTATCCTTCTCCTATAACTTACCAGGAGTTAAAGATCTCGAACTGAGACTCTCCCGCAAAAGTTATTGTGATATCGTAACCGGAAAAATTACTCGATGGACTGATCCAGCCATCGCCGCAGATAACCCTGGTTTAAAGATTCCCGACCTACCCATTACCTTTGCGCACCGGTCTGATGGGAGTGGTACTACCTTCGTATTTACCAACCACATTAAAACTGTCTGCCCAGACTGGACAGCTGGGGCAGGAACTTCAGTAGACTGGCCTGTGGGAATTGGCGGACAAGGTAACGAAGGCGTAGCCGCTGCCATTCAGCAGAATGAGGGAGCCATTGGTTACTTATCCTACGCCTATGCTGCCCTAAACAAAATCAATTCCGCCTTAATTGAAAACAAAGCTGGAAACTTTATAGCCCCATCTCCAGAAGCAGCAGCCAAAGCTCTACTAGATGAGCCGGTACCCGATGATTTCGCGCTCCTAGTTCCAGACCCTTCGGGTGTTGATTCCTACCCTATAGTCGGTTTAGCTTGGGTGATGATCTATCGACAGTATGAGGACGATGCTAAATGGCAAGCCATGCGTAATGTCTTGGAATGGTCTTTGGGACCCGAAGGCAAGGCACTTTCGGAGGAACTTCTTTATGTCCCCATTCCTGACCCTCTAGTGCAGAGAATTAAAGCAGTATTTGACACGGTGAACGCCAAGTAATAATCCGAGATGATTGGGAGTGTCTTTGACATCTAACACTCCCAAAATTCATCCCGACACCTGAGTTGGGACATCACCATGTCACAATAACCACTTATAGAGCAAAAATCAAGTCATGATGTCGGCAGATAAATCAACTCAATTAACCGGGAATAGCCTGGAAAAGCAAATCAGTCCCGCTAGGGTTCTAGATGTGGGATTTTGGGGACTAACCCTGATACTAGCCATCAGTGCCGGAGCAGTTTTACTATGGGTAATCATACAGACCGCTATAGCAGCTACACCAGCCATTGAAAAATTTGGTCTGGGTTTTTTAGTCGGTACAACCTGGAACCCTGTCACCAACGTTTATGGGGTACTACCTCAGATATATGGAACTTTAGTCACTGCCTTGATTGCTCTGTCAATTGCTATCCCCTTGGGCATCGGAGTAGCCATCTTTTTAACAGAAGGATTTGCGCCTAAATGGGTAACAACTCCCATTGCTTTTGCCATTGAACTGATCGTCGCTATTCCCAGCGTGGTGTTGGGAATTTGGGGTATTTTTGTCCTCATTCCTGCTATCAGACCTATTTTTACGTTCCTTAACACGTACTTCGGCTGGATTCCTTTTTTCGGTGGCGATTCTGTTTTTGGCAATAGTCTGCTGATTGTAGGCTTGGTACTGGCAATTATGATTGTGCCCATTATCATCTCTATTACCCGGAGCACCTTTGAAGTCCTACCCAGTAATCTCCGCAATGGTTCCTTAGCTTTGGGAGCAACCCGTTGGGAAACAATTCTCAGAGTGCTGATTCCCGCAGGGTTATCTGGCATTATCAGTTCTGTGATGTTGGCTATGGGTCGAGCCATGGGGGAAACCATGGTGGCGGCTATGCTCGTTGGTAACGCCAACCGCATTAACATATCATGGCTGCAACCCGGATCGACGATCACAGGTTTGATTGCTTCCCAATTTGGAGAAGCGGGACGCACTCAAGTTGCGGCTTTAATGTACGCTGGCGTAGTGCTAATGCTTTTATCTTTAGTAGTGAATATTTTAGCTGAGATGATTATTCGTCGATTCCAAAATATTGAGTAAAATATCAGGCCTTTTCCCCAGTTTTGAGTACGAGTGTATGCAAGATTAAGTTTACGAAATATCAATTAAATTATGGGTACTCCAGATAATCAGTATTCCTTCGGGTATGATAGCGATAGCGTGGCATCGGCCACGGACAGTGGTTTTGATATCAGTGAGAAAACCATGGCACCCCATCGCCGGATCATGGGGCGGGTGTTGACCATTTTAACTATGGTGTTTGCTGCGACGGTAATTATCCCTCTAATTTGGGTGCTGGTGAGTGTGTTTCAAAAGGGGATTAATTCCCTAATATTTCCAGATATTTTTACTAAGCTCCCCCCGCCTCCTGGTTTATCTGAGGGTGGCTTTGGTCATGCCATTATTGGAACTTTAATGACTCTGGGTATTGGTACATTGATTTCAGTTCCTTTTGGTGTGATTGCGGCTATTTACTTAGCTGAGTTTGGTCGGGGAACTCGGTTGGCCTACTTGGTGAAGTTTTCCTGTAATGTACTCACCGGTGTCCCCGCTATTTTGTGTGGCTTATTCGCCTATGCAATTGTGGTGATGCCATTAGGGTCATTTTCGGCTTTTTCCGGTGGGGTGGCTTTGGCGGTGTTAATGCTGCCTATTATTATTCGGTCTACAGAAGAGGCTTTGTTATTAGTGCCTAATGAGTTGCGTTTGGCTGCAATGGGTATTGGGGCGACAAAATTTGAAACCATTGTCCAGATTGTCTTACCAGCAGCTCTGACTTCAATTATTACTGGTATAGTTTTATCTGTTGCCCGGGCTGCCGGAGAAGCGGCTCCCTTGCTGTTCACCTCTTTTAACAATAATTTCTGGGCCACTAATGTTTGGGAACCTGTGGCAACTTTACCAGTGTTAATTTACTTTTTCTCGATTATTCCCTATAAGGCTTCCCAGAGTTTGGCTTGGGCGGCCGCCTTGATGTTATTGTCAATTGTGCTGTTGTTTAGTATTTTGGCTCGGTACTTGAGTCGGCAGAAGAAGTTATAAGGTCAGGGAATTCAATTCTTTTGGCTGCAAACTCAGCCAATTTCTATACACTTTACATTGAGAATACTATGGAAAAGAAAATTAGTAATAGCAGTCCCGTTGATAGTAGGCGCATTTTTGAGGTCAAGGATTTATCGGTTTACTATGGGGGTGCGATCGCCCTTCAGTATGTGACAATGGATATTCTGGAGGGCAAAATTACCGCTTTAATTGGTCCTTCGGGTTGTGGTAAAAGTACTCTCCTGCGTTGTTTCAATCGGACTAACGCCTTGATTCCGGGTGCTAAGGTGAAGGGATACCTTACTTACCGGGGACAAAATCTCTACGGTGCTACAGTTGACCCGGTGGTAGTCCGCCGCAGGGTGGGTATGGTATTTCAGCAGCCTAATCCTTTCCCGAAGACGATTTATGACAATGTAGCCTATGGTTTGCGGGTGAATGGCATTAAGGGCAATATGGATGAGATTGTTGAAAATTCTCTCCGCCGTGCAGCCCTCTGGGATGAGGTTAAAGACAATCTCCACAAGTTGGGGACTTCTCTTTCAGGGGGACAACAGCAGCGTTTGTGTATTGCTCGCGCTATTGCGGTTCAGCCGGATGTGATTTTGATGGATGAACCTTGCTCGGCTCTTGATCCTATATCGACGATGCGGATTGAGGAGTTAATGCTTGATCTCAAACAGCATTACACTATTGTCATTGTCACCCATAATATGCAGCAGGCTTCTAGGGTGGCAGATTATACTGCTTTCTTTAATGCCGAAGCCCTGGAAGGGGGAAATCGCGTCGGTTATCTGGTAGAGGTAGATACCACGGAGAGAATTTTTTCCAGTCCCCAGGATCAGCGTACTCGCGATTATGTGAGTGGTCGTTTTGGCTAATGAACCACCAGAGAAAGATTCTCTGGGGCAAAAATCCACAATACACTATTATTATGCCTACTAACACTACTACAGTGAATGACACTGAAACTGTTTTACGCACAGAGAATCTGAATGTGTACTACGGTAATTTTTTGGCTTTGCGAAATATTTGGCTGGACATCCCGAAAAATCAGGTGACAGCTTTTATTGGTCCGTCTGGTTGCGGTAAAAGTACATTGCTGCGATGCTATAACCGTCTCAATGATGTCATCGATTCCTTTCGAGCAGAAGGCAAAGTTTATTTTTACGATCACAATTTGTATGCACCCAACATCGACCCTGTACAGGTGCGCCGCCGAATTGGGATGGTATTTCAACGACCAAATCCCTTTCCTAAATCAATTTATGAGAATATTACTTTTGGAGCCAAAATCAATGGCTATCAAGGGAATATGGATGAATTAGTCGAACGCAGTCTCAGACAAGCTGCTTTGTGGGATGAGGTCAAAGATAAACTGCGACAAAGTGGCACATCTTTATCCGGGGGACAACAGCAACGCTTGTGTATCGCTAGAGCGATCGCAGTGCAACCGGAAATCATTCTCATGGATGAACCTTGTTCTGCCTTAGACCCAGTTTCTACATTGCGGGTGGAAGAACTAATTCACCAACTCAAAGAAAAATATACCATTGTCATCGTCACCCATAATATGCAACAGGCAGCACGGGTGTCTGATCAGACAGCTTTTTTCAACGTTCAGGTTGTGGAAGGTGGTCGCAGTGGTTATCTAGTAGAATATAGTTCTACAGAAGCCATCTTCAAGGACCCCCAACAAGAAGATACCCGAAATTATGTCAGTGGCAGGTTTGGTTAAATATAGCAGATTTGGAACAACTGGCCATGTATAGCATGGGTGATATCAAAAAATGTGCAATATCTGACATGATTCACAAGAAAATCCCCGAAAGGCACGGAAGCCAATCGGCTTTAGACAGTGGAGGAAGTGCCAACGGCTTGATTCGCCGTGATAGTTAACCATGAAAGGGATTTTTCCAGTTTTTGTCCGCATTTAGAGTTAAATTATTCAGCAACCTAAGCCGGTAAATATACTTTTTTCTCCCAGACCTGTAGAGACGTGAGGTCTCACGTCTCTAGGTGATTTGTTAGATATGTCTAATCTTAATCTCAATATTGGGTTAATCTAGACATCAGAAGCTAATAATTCATCCAGCTTACCTTGACGTTCTAAAGCGTGAATATCATCACAACCACCAACATGGGAATCATTAATAAAAATTTGTGGTACTGAGCGTCTCCCCTGAGCTCTTACTGACATTTGAGACCGTGCTTCTTCATCTCCATCAATGCAATATTCAGCAAAATCAACACCTTTTTTAGTCAACAAACTCTTAGCACGTATGCAAAATGGGCAGGTGCTCCAAGTGTAAATTTCAACGTTGGCAGCCATAACATCCTCAATTAAATTTAATACTTCTTAATTTTAATACTCCCCCGGCTTCTATCCGGGGGTTTCTTGCAGCCATCACGGCGATTCAAGTCACCGAGTGTCAACAACATATTGAACCAGTTGGGTCAGACGTTGACGCAGGGTTTCTAAACCTAATCGCTGACTGGCAGAAATAAACACAGCCAGGGGAAACTCCTCTCGAGCTAAAGCCAAGGTGGCGCTGTCTGCTTGGTCAATTTTGTTAAAAACAACCAGTGCTAGACCCGGAGTAACTGGCATTTGTGTCAAAATTTCCCTGAGATGGGTAGCGATACAACGAATACCGCTCAGACGCTCTGCACCGTAGCGGGGTAATTCTAAGGGTGGGATTTGCGTTTGACGGGGCGTACCTACCCCTACACGCATGACTTGTCCCCGACGGTTGAGGTGAGCACATACAGGCTGATTGATTTCTGTGCTGATAGCGGCCAGACGCTGGGAAAATTCAGGCGTGGTAATGCGATCGCCAGGGATGCGGTGGTGGTACAGTCGCTGTAGTTGCTTCAGATGACTGGATTTTAGACCTTGAAGATTTCCAAAAATAGTTTCTATAGGCGTTTCTGACCAGTAAATGGCCCCCCAAATCATTACTTATGTCTATTTTACAACGGGCTTTTGCCTCTCGACAGGTGCCCCTGATTATCCCCAACCCAATTTATCTAACCCATCTGGCCGAAAATTGTTCGCGATCGGCAAAAGTTAAATCTTTCTTAAGGTATCAAATTGAGTTAGTCAGTTGATGTACAGGGTAATTTAAAATTATTAAGTAAGTAACGAACTCGACTCCTCGATTTATGTAGTAGAGAGGGGGTAGAAAAATCAAAAAAAACATTCAGACATCCTCTAAGAAAAATACAGATATTGGCTGTTGGTCTGGTCAACTTGATGGTGCAATTTGATATTCTAATTTTTCAAAAGAATGAAATCTCATATCTTGATTAAATTGAGAACAAGAATTTCTAAACAAATTCCTGATTGGAGGCAATTCATTCTAGAAAAACAACAAGTAATAACGGAGTTACATCCTGAAGTTGATACTCTGTTGAGCAGTTATCACCTGTCTATATGGGTAACGCACGAGTACAAACCTGCTTTAGAAGAGTGGAGTTATTCAGAGTTAGCCACTGGGCTGGATCGCGTGTATAGAATAATTCTTCAAGAAGAACGTCCAATCCCTCCCATTGTAATTGAGAAACTATCTTATCTTCCCTTGGTTGAAGAAGTACGAATGGGAGAAGTTGTTGAGTCTTCCTTACCATCTATACAATTATCGCTGCAAAAACCCTTAACCGATTTGCGTTCTCGTAAGTCTATTTATCTACCAGAAGCCCATGAATTGACTGAGGGTGATCCTCGGATTATTGTTGCTATCCTGGATACTGGTGTTTTTCCAGACCATTTAGAGTATCAAGATTCTCTTCTTCCTGGAATGGACTTTGTTAATATTATTGATGGAGAAAGAAAATTTATTGGTGATTATCTTGGTTATGACGAAGATAGTGATGATGACGTAGGTCATGGAACCCATGTAGCGGGTATTATTAGTGCTAAGGGTTATAACCTACCAAAAGGTGTTGTACCACAGTGCAAAATTCTTCCCGTACGAGTATTAGGTACGATGTTACAGGGCAATAAACGAGTAGGGGCTGGTTTAATTGATAATATCAACACTGGAATTAAGTGGGCAATTGATCATGGTGCTGATGTCATTAACATGAGCTTAGGAATCCAACATCAAGGTGGAGGATTACCTCACAAGGAAATGGTCGATTACGCTAAACATAAAGGAGTGACAATGGTAGCTGCATCAGGTAACAGTGGTAAAGAACAGCTTTATTATCCAGGCGAATTGACATTCCAGAGGGAAAAACAAACACAGCTATTTATAATTTCCACAAGCTGAGAAATCAGCGTAATACACCTGAAGAAAGAGCCATGCTCTATAAACGGGTGCTAAATAAAGGCGACGGACAGATCCTTTCAATGATGGTGGTGAATGATGCTTTTCCCGCTCTTTGGCATCAATTAATGACAGAAATTACAGAATATATTCGCAAAGCGGAGGCAAGTAGTTCAATTTCCCGTGCTTCTGTTTTCCAAGCTACTAAAAACTTACAGTTCAATCTTTCTGAACACATGAAGGGTATGGCCCGTATTCAGGTGACAGAAGACTATGCCCATCTCAAGGCGGCTTTGGAACTTCTTAATTCCCCGGAAATGATAGATAACTTTGGTGGACGACGTAAAAGTTGCTGGAGTGTGATTGAACAAGTAGCTAAAGAGGATTTAAGGACAGTTATTTCTACATCAAATATTAGAACATTAGCCGTTGAAGGAAATAAAATTTTTCAGTGGCTAGCTAATTTTGACGAAGGAAAGACTCAAGATCAGGAGTTTCAACAATTATTACAATCTGCTGAAGCTTGGATTATCGCCCAGGCATCCCTAGAGTCTAACAACAATAGTTCCCAAGCACCTCAAAATTCAGCACAACCACAAAAAATGCCTGATTTATTCAACAATAATATGAATTTTCCTAATTTTGAGCAGAAGGGAGATGATTTTGCTGACTGGTAATCATCAATAGGTAGGTGGGCAATAAGTAGGTAGTCGCTGAAAATTGTCGTTATGACAAGGTAAGAGGCAAAAGGTAATAAACTTTTATCTAATATATCTGATCAATAATTTGGTCTACCTACTTATCAACTAAATACCTGGGAAATTTCGACTTTAATTTATCGGTAATAAATCAAATTGTTAGCTTAAAAGTATCGCCAAGGAATTGATGTTTATGCCTACTCCTGAAGAACTCCAAAACCAAGCCAGAGCAACAGCTCGTTCAGAACTGTCTCAAGATGAATCTTTCCGCAATATGGATAAGGAGCAACAATTTGCTCTTTATAAAAATGCCGTGAATAGAATTTATCAGGAACTGCTCCAACAAAATGAGCATCAGTCAGCAAAAAACGAGCCGGTAAAGAGTATGGGTGTATCAATTGATAATCCATCTGTGCAGACCAACTCTAATCAAATGGCTAGGCCAGCTGAATTTGTCACCGCCATGGCAACATCTCGTAACCCTAATAGTAATCCAGATAACATCCAACAAGCGGGGAATAATTTTGCAAATTTGGTTGATAAGGTAGATTTTCCGGGGTTTGTGCGAGATTTATTAGTTGGGGTGTTCGATGCCAATCTAGATGCCAACGAACGACAAATGGAAGCTTATACTAAGCTACTTAAGGAGGCAACAAAAGGGGTAAACGAGTTCGCTAAAGACGTAACTGATATGGATGCGTTGATTAGAATGGTTGAAACCACTGGTTCATATAGTTTAGGTCCTCCAAGTTCTTTTGGAGATATGGGTGAGGGTGAAGCTGGACTCCCAACACTCATTGACAGCACTACTAATAAACCTATTGATATGAATAATAACACCATTCAATCAAAACTTATTGAAGCTAAAATGGCTTTAGCCAAGGAAAAACGTACCATGCTCAGGGAAACAATTTTGATGGGTGTTTCTCGTCTGGTAGTGGAAAAAGGAACAATCCGGGCTGAAGTGGAGTTTCAAATTAATGCTTCTGCCGCAACAAATGACACTAGTAGTGATACCAAAAACGCTGAGACAAATGCTAGTGTTGCTGCCAAAGCAGGGGGTCAGTTTGGGCTTTGGAGAGCGCAGGGTTCCACTAGTCTCTCCCGCAAAAGCTCACAAGTTAGTATTGCCACTTCTAATGCTACATCTAACACTGATGTAAGTGCAAAACTCAAGGGCTTAGTGGAAATTCAATTTAAGTCAGATTACTTTAAACTGGATAACTTTAGCCAGATTTTTGACTTAGGTCGGGGACAAGTTCCTCAAGGAGCAAATCCTCAACAAAACCAAGCTCCAACACCAGCATCTTAATCAATCTTAATCAACAGGTTAATGTCAGTATTTGAAGAGTTAATATGGCGTTAGCAATTCTCCAATTTTTAGATAGTGACCTCAGTAAATTTCAATTTCAGGTGGAACTGGGGTCAAATAGATTTTATCAGTATCGCATTGGAGAAGGCAAAATTTCTCAGATTAATGGTCTAAAACTCCTAGACCAGCCAAGTTATATTTCTCCTCTCATTGGTCCGATTAGTCAACACCCATTAGGGCGAACTAGGCTAGAAATTCCCAGTCATCTATTTAGTTTCCAACAAAGAGCTATTCAAATTTTCAGTTTTCGGGAAGCTAACGGTGTTGGACCGGCTATTTCTGATGTTGTTACCTTGCCCAGTATGGCTTTAAGTCACATTAACAAATATAATTCCATCAATAATTATGACAAGGCTGATAATTTTACCCCTGTTTCTCTCAGTATGGAGGTATCTATGAAACCTTCCCCTATAGAAAATGTAGCTTTTAGTTATCGAGAAGTGACTCCTATCAGTTCAGCCATGACAGCAGGGAGTGTAATGGATAAAGTTAAAGCTATTACCAAACAAGGTGTTAATATTGCTGGGAAAAAGGCTCTAGACTCAGTTACATCGGCGGTTACTAATAAACTAAGTGGAAATTTAGGGGTTTTACTACCACAGGTGGCGGGTATCATTGGGGCTATTTTACCGAAATTAAGCCAAGAAAACTTCAAAAATCTGCAAACAGGACAGGCAATTAACCGGGAAGAAGTGGCTCGGTTGTTAAAAAGTTTATTAGAGCATATTGGCACAACTCCCCAAAGTTCGCCAAATCCACCAATGAGTCAAAGTTTAGGATATGAACCCTTAAGAACTGCTGCGGTGCGTCAACTGTCCTACCCAAATACCCCTTTGGCGAGTCGTTTTATGGCTGCTCCTGGGTTGATGAGTCGCCAAAATAGTAGTTCTTTGGCGGCGAGAAATCCTTATACAGCAGCTAGTGTGAATGGTCAATCCTCTGATCAGATGAACTTAATGGCGACAAGTGAGGTTTTAGCGGCTGTGTTACCTGCTTTGCTCAAAATTACGCCCGACTTGTTGCAAATGTTAGGAACTGGTTTAATGCCGACGTTTCGCACCCTTTTCCAGCCTCAAAGGTTGATGGCGGGACATATGAGTACGGCTTTGGGGATGGAGGGGCAAAATCGGGAAGATGAGGCGGTAATAATGGCCTTAGGTTTGGCATTAGCGGCTTCAGCAACAGCAGATTTAGCTTATGAACGTCTGGATGTGGTGGAGTTGGGGTTTAGTGGTGTGACTCCGCTGCGGATAAATGGACGGGAAAGGCTAGTTTATCACCGCGATCAGGAGATTGCTTTGCCTTTAACTATTAAAACACCAAAACCGATTTCTCAGGGCAGATTGCAGTTATTAGTCAAGCATCCAAAAACTTTGGAGATTTTGATTGAGGAGAACTATCGGGTTGAGGATGTTAATTCTGGAGTATTGGCGGTAATTCCCAAGATTACCAGGGAAAAGTTACAACCTCTCCCGGTGAATGAGGAGTATTTAATTTGTGTGACCTTGGTTTGGAAGGGACGAAACCCAAAGACTCAGCAAGAGAAGCGGTTGGGGACGAGTGCGATGCAGTTGGTGACGCTGATGGGGGGTTATTGGTTTGACCGCCTGGAGGCGACGGGGGAAGCGATTCCCTTAAATGATGTGCAGCGGTTTCGTAATTTTTGGCACAAGATTTGGGAAGGTGAGTTTGAGAGTGTTGTCCGGCAGATTACTTTAGATTGTAAGTATTATTACGCTCTGGAAACGGAGCGCTCTCATCCTGCGAGAATGGAAACTGTGATGCAGTTTGATAAGACGCGGGCGGTGAGGATTTCCGGGCGATTAAAGTCGGGTTTAATTATGGATTTGTATAGTCTTAATGCTTTGATTCCCCAAGTTTCGGCGCATCCTGCTTTGAGTCAGTCGGAGTTGGAGGCGTTGATGACGACGGAGTTTAAGGAGGGGTTTAGCAATGTGGCACGAAATGAGGTGGTGTTTGAGGGGAGAAAGGGGGATGAGGTGGCGTTATGGGTTTATCCTGAAATTAAGTTACAAAAGGTAGTTTTGAAGGAGGTTGCTAGGACGAATGGTAATGGTTTGGTGCAGGAAGTGAAGGAGCATTTTGTGTTCTTTCCAATGTTTGCGATCGTTCATTTTATTGGGGTGGGTAATTAGAAAATAATTTTTAGTTCCAGAGTCATAAATTTATTATTCATCATGGATTCAGCTTTAATTTTATTACAAACAGGAGGGAAAATAATGCCTTATACACATGTTCAATATACACATATTCGATTTATTGCCTATTGTATATATACTGCTCCAGATAAAAGTGGAAATAAAAAGATTTATAAAGGCATACCACCACAAAAACACAGAAAAAAAGAGGATATAGATGCGAGGATCAATGAAAAAGAGGATATAGATGCGAGGATCAATTTAGTGGGAAAAGCAATTGAGAAGGCAGAAAAAACTCTTGGGGCAGAAGAAAAAACTCTTAATATTTTTATGATGCCTGAATTCTTTTTTCGTGGCAGTACAGGTGCTTATGAGATGAATGATGTTCAATATATTATTTCAGAATTACACAAATTAGTTCACGAAGAAAAATGGAAAGATTGGCTCTTTGTGTTCGGAACTATTGTGGGAAAATCTTATAAAACTGAGTATACGAAAGATAAAGTTGAAATCGTTCCAGAAGCAAATTTAGAAGTTTACAACTTCACCTTAGTTCAAAAAGGATATTTTATTTTAGGAGACGAAAAAGATCCACAAAAAATAAAAGGAGACGAAAAAGATCCACAAAAAATAACAGCTTCAGAGAAAGCTCATGTAGTCATAAAAGAATTCATGTCTGGTATCGATTTTATTGAAAAAGCAAATATATCTAATGATAATCTTTCATTGGATCGAGTTATTCATATGGATAGAACAAATCTATTAAGGCCAACCACTGAAAAACAAGCAATATCATATGATGGTTCATCAATTTTTACCATAGATGGAATTAAGTTTGGTTTGGAAGTTTGCCTTGATCACAGCCAAAAACGTTTAGCAAACTCAAGAGAGGCAATTGACAATCAAAGTGGAATAGTAGATATTCAGTTAATACCATCCTGTGGCATGACGATAATGCAAGATGCCATTGTTGTTCGTAATGGTGGTTATATTTTTAATTGTGATGGACTTGGTGATAATAAAATTAATTTTCACAGCACTTTGTTTAAAAAGTGTGATTCAAATGGAAAACCTTATTCATCAATTAATGCCTTACAAAAAGAAGAATTGCAATTTGAAGGAAAATTTAAAGGAATAATAGAAGAAATATACGCACGCGGTGCAGGAGAATTACATATTTATCCTCGACAAGAACTTCCTCAAAAATATTCTGAAGCAAAGGGTGCATCATTAAGTTTATTTTCTTATTCTCCTTCACATCTAACTACTGCCTTGTCTAATGAACCAATTCTAATTAATCGCATGAAGGTAATTTTTGATAGATCAGTTTCGGTTTATCCAGTTAGTCTTCAATCTAAGATTACATCTACTCAATTGGGAAATTTTTATTTCAGTTACGGGCAAGGGTGGAAAAAAAAATTCAAAATTGGTGATCAAGAGATGGGATGGCAACCAAAGATTAATTGTCAATTAATACGATATGCTACAGCAGAGGAGAAAGAACAACTAGATCGTTCTAATGGGGAATACAAAGAAGTATCTCATCATGGTCATGCTAGAAGTGCTGTATGGTTTTTTGATCCCACAGAAAAATACGAGCCAGATTTTGCAAAAGACAGACCATGCATTTTTACGATTGAGTTTAAAGTAGATGACATACCAGCAAGGTTTATATCTTCTGAAGATCCTAACTTTGAAGGAGAGGCAATGCATCCTGACCAAGTTATTGTCAAGAATAATGAAATAGGTGCATACGGGATAGGACGAAATTTAATAGATAACTTCAGAATAAATATAGAATATAATCAATCTTTAAAGGAAAAAGGTGTGACAAAAAAAAGTCGTAACAGTCGTAAAAAACGATGAGAATACCCTCACATTTTTTTAGTTTACCCTCTAACTAAACAAACCTCATGACTCCCAACCTTGACCTCTTCCCCAACCCCCCTGAACCCGATGATGACACCCCCCTTAACCCCTTCGCTGAACTCATCCAACAACTCACGGACTACGAACCCCAAACCCACGATCGCGCAACCGGACTCACCATGACTCTTGAACAAATCACCATCCAAATGCCCATCGAAATGCGGATAGAGACCCCAGAAAACGGCAAAGTCACCGTCAAAACTTCCGCCCCTACCCAAAACATTGAAACAACCATCATGCCAGTATTCCATCAACTACAGCTAAGGGTGGTAACAAAGGATGGCTAACCCCGCTAACAGTTCCTGGAACTTAGAAAGCTTCCTCGACTCCCTGATCTACGAACTGGATAAAGCACAAGATACCTTATCTGTCAAGGGATTAAACCGAAAACTTACCTATACAGTTAAAGATGTCACCCTAGACTTGCAAATCTTCCCCGAATTTGATGGGGATACAGTGCGCTTCGTCACCGCCAAACCAGGGGAAACGGGTTCATCTAAACTTACCTTTCAACTAGGTTCGATTCGAGATCACCAAATTCAAGAAGTCACCCGTAAACCCCCAAAACAAGGGGAAATCACCATTGATGATATAGATATCCCCGAAACGGAACGGAAGGAACTGAGAAAACTGGGTATTCAATCCACGGAGGACTTAAAACGAACTGTAGAAGAAAAGAAAGTTGATATTACCAAAGCCACGGATAACAAGGTTAATTACCAAGACTTAGCTAGTCTGATCAACAAAGCCAAACGCCAACAAATTCCCCCCACTGTTAATAAAGCCCAAGTTTCCCAAGCTCAAGGACAAACTATTCTCACTCTTCAAGGGGATAACCTGGCTGTTGCTCAGTCTCTTGATAACTTTCCCGTGGCTGTTATTAACAACCAACCTGTGAAAATTATTGCAGCCAATGAGAAAGAAGTCAAAATCGAACTTGATAAAAACCAACTGCAAAGGGAAGGAAATCAACTCAAAATTGCCCTTGACCCTTACGCCGTTGTTACCATGAATTTGCAATCTTAAAGGATTTGTTTAAACTCACTTAAACTTAAAGCTATTGGAGGATGTCTGAAAAGTTATGATTAGTGTATCAACTATTGTTTTACCCCACCCTAACCCTCCCCTTGTAAGGGGAGGGAACTTGATTTTATTGTTTTTTGTGTGTTCGGTGAATCCTTCGGTGTTCCCTGTTCCCTGTTCCCTAAGCTAAAAATTAGCTGTCGAAAACTTATCAAACAACCTGTTAACCTACTTTATTTAACCTGTTTAGTTAATATTACCAATGCTATTTATTATGTACCAAAATCGCAACCGTTTACTAGAACTTGAGCAACAACTTCTCAAGTCCCAAAAAGCCGCAGAGCAAGAAAATCAAAATAAACAACCTCAGTTAAATGAGTATAATCACCATCACCATTTGTCAACCACAAGGAATTATACTCAATTGGTTCCTGTAAAATCTGCTCCCCACCTCTCCTATAGCCAACTTGCTGACAAATTACAAAAAAATCGCCCTGTTACCTTTTCTTTACCGATTTCATCGCCTCTAAATTTAGCGAATTTTCAGGATCAATGGAGTGTTTCAGAGGTTTCACCTGTAAATTATCTAACTTCAAACCATGTAGATCCCCTATCCCTATTAGACGAACTGAATCCTGAACTCGAACTTCCAATTACCAGTTCAGTTGAAGAAGCGATCGCTCCTGTTGCTCCTCCAGCAATTCAGCCAAAATCCGATTCATCCTCCGGGAATGATCAAAATATGAGTTATTCCCAACTTGCTCAACAACTACAAGCAGCTAGATTACCAGCACAAGCAACCCCACTATTTCCAGACAGGGAAGAAAATTACCCAACATCTGACTCCATGACCTTGGAAGCACCAGAAGTCACAGCGATAATTCCCTTTATTCCTAGGGAAGTTGCTCCTGATGGAAATAGGGCGATCGCTCTTTAGCGCAGTTCACACAAATACTGTTTTAATCTGCTGTATTAACTAATCACCAATATTTTTATTTATTTTCCCACAAGTAAAGCCAAGAGGCTGATTTAATTTTTTTGTTTGATAGTTTTGTCCTCTGATTCACAGGTAATTTCTTATGTCTAACTCTCAAAACCGACTCCACGATTTAGAGCAAAGATTATATGGTCGTCTTGATGAAAAATTATCCTTACAACAGGGGACTCAGCAACAGTCACAAGAAAATTCTGTGATTCACAGAGTGACATTTGACCATAATGAACCGATTATTTTGGAGTATGAGACACCGATAACCGGAAACACTACAACCAAGTTTACCCCCTCGGTTGCGCCCAGGGTGGAGGTATTACCCCAGGAGGTTAAACCTGAACCCCCATTACTTCCCATGAAAGCTGAGGTGGTGACTGTGGAATCTAAACCAAGTTCTCCCCAAGTTCCGGCTTCTCCTCAGTCAGAAGTAGCTATTGCTAAGGCTGAAACCAAAGAGTCTGCTATTAAGCCAAATAGTGAGACTAAGGAATTTTTAGCGGATTTACAGGCAATTATGAATGGGGAGAAAACCTATGATAGTAATTCTAAACAGGTAATTGACAAATCCCCCACTACTGCTCAAGCGGAACAGCTATCTATTCCCCAATCTACACCTCCCGTAGAAGCTCCGAAAGTTGCATCGTCGGCTCATGATGTATTTGAGCGCATGGCGCAGGGAATTCCACCTGTTTCTCCCGCACCTGTTCCTACTTATTCTTATGGTCATAGTGTGTTTGATCGGATGGAGCAAAGTAGGGCGTTGGCGAATGCTTTTGAGGTGGAAGCGGTTTCCTTGGATGAGCAGTTTGATGAGTTCGATAGATTGCTGAATGAAGAAAATATGCAATCTCAAATGCTTGGAAGACCCGCAAAAAACTTTAAAGATGAACTAAAGAGTAAATCCGCAGAGTTACAAGTTAAATCAATTGTAGAACGATATTCACGTAAATTAACCGACAACAAAGATAAACCCCAACCAAATGGTCGAGGATGGGATGGACTCAAGGCTGACTACGGTGGTACCACAATGGAATTTATAGCTCAATATCGAAAGGATTTAGTTGATGAAAAATTAAGAAAAGCAATTGAAGAAACTGGACAAAAAGGATTAGTTGATTTTGGTGACACAGGTAGCTCAACACCCACATCAGATTATGATGTTCAGCTTTATGACACAGGTACACTGAGAGGGAATCCAGGTGTAGTTATCAAGAAATTCTATGAGGATTTTAGGAATGAATTTGGCATGGAGTCAGGCACATTGTTTGACACGAATATTTATGATCCGTCCTACCGAATGCCACGTCCAATGGTGCCAGAATTTGAACTAATAGCTAAAGTCGAAGAAGAAGTAGATAACAGTGAGGAAAACAAACTTATACAAGATGCCGGTGCTTTTGCTAAAATTCGCAAATTTATGGCTGCTGAGGAATGGAAAAACTATAAAGATGAACTTTTAAATGAATTAAAAGGTTATCCTGAAACAGAAAAAGCCTTAACAACAGCCGAACTATTCTACGCAGAGTATGAGAAACAGCTAAGGGAACAGAAGGAAGAATTATCTGAATTATCTAAACAAGAATTATCGAAAGAGTTAGATGCAGATAGAGAATTGCGTGCTAAAAATGAGCTTTATGTGTTTCATCTTCAAGTAGTTCAGCAAAGACGAAAAGAACAACTGGAATATTTAGAGAAATATAGCTCTGCAAATACAGAAGAAGAAAAAAATCAGGCATGGAAAGAACTTGTATATGCGACTAAGGAACTGAAAAAATCTATGGTTATCGCTACCCTTTGGGCGCATGAGGCTTACCACAGCGAAGGCCCAATGGCGGACGTGGTTGGCATTGAGCAAGGCGCATTTAAAAAACCTTTAGAGAAAGAGAAAGAAATTATACCTCGAAAAGCTCAAAAGTTTTTCTATGGTGATAGAATCAATACAGGAGATCCGAAGTATATAAAAGAAGATCCGAAGTATATAAAAGCTAATATCAATCGAGAAGATTTATCAAAATGGTTGAGACTCTGGTCTGTAAATGAGAATTTTGGTGATGCCCTCAAAGATATAAAGCATTACGGTAGTTCACCAACTAATGCTTTTGAGACAACAGCTATCCAAACTTCTAAATACATAAATAGATTATTGACCATAGCAGAAACCTTATTCAAGGATGGACTACCAGAAAAATATAAGAATTTGAAGGATGTGAATGAAAAGCTTTATGATGTGCGAAAAGAACCTATCGCAACAGCGTTAAAAAAATTCGATCAGGAAAATGAAAATCCCTTGACTCAACTTAAAAAAGTATTAGAAATAAACGAAGATTTAAAGCCAGATGAAAAAATTCAAGCTTACAAGCAATATTTAACACAGCTAAATCTGTATACCAATCAAGAAGTACGAAAAAATATCAACTAGGATAGTTTGTTACAATCATCTGCAACAGAACCCCAAGAACTCATCAAGTCAAACAAGCCCGGCTAAGAAAATCCTAATAATGACTTCCAATTCTTCAGTCACCCGATAAAGGTTGATTCCTTCACTGATTAATTTTAATTGACGATTTAAAACCCCAAATTGCCAAACATTACCCGTAGTCACAGCCCCTAAAATTTCAGCCTGTGAGGAATCCATCCATTGATCTAGAGCAATCATTTCCGTGGCTAATTGGGTAAATCCTCGATTAATATCCGCTTGTTTTGCTTCAATGACAATTAAATTATTGGTAGAACGCAATAAGTAATCTAATTTACCTTGCAATCGGTTATCAACTTGAATCAAGTATTCTATTCTTAACTTAGCATGGGAATAATGGATTAAGTCTGAAATAATGGGTGCAATTAGCATTTCCCTCCGGGTAGCTTCATTCTCTAAATCTACATAGGGTAGTATTTCTTCAATCCGTTGCTTTAAATCAACAATGCGGTCTAAATCACCAGAATATTGTGGTAAAGTGAGGAATTTTCGCTCAAAGGAGTAACCAAATTCAGCAACTAAATCATCTGCTGTAAATCCTAACTCAAAATAATTGCTGAAAGTATAAGAACGATTCGGATCAAGTAATGGCTGACGAGTCATCGTTGTTCTCCATTGTTTTATTCCGTAACTGCTACCAAAGCAAAAAGCCTCCTTGTTCTCCCTTTAACTATGATACACAACCCAACCCTTACCCACATTCCCCTCGAACAAAACCAACCCCTCTCCCAATCCCTCCTGTGGGAACTTCAACGCAACTTCTTCGCCCAACAAGGCATCAACGCCTGGAATCACAACACCGTCCCCCACTACATTACCAGCAATCCCTACATCGCTAACGCCTACGCCAAAGTCACCTTGGGTTTCCTCCGAGATTGGCAACCCAGCCTAGACCCCACCCACCCCATCTACATCCTCGAACTTGGTGCGGGTTCCGGTCGCTTCGCCTACCATTTCCTGAAAAAATTTTGGGCATTCTTCCCCCATACCTCCCTTAACTACCTCACTGTTAAATACATCCTCAGTGACTTCTCCCCCAGTAACCTCCATTACTGGCATCATCACCCCTTCCTACAAACCTACTTCCAACAAGGCAAACTCGACATCGCCCAATTTGATGCCCAAAACTCTCAAAGCCTCCACCTGCAACACGCCAACCAAACCCACACTACCCTGAAAAATCCCCTGATTGTCCTGGCCAACTACTTCTTTGACTGCTTACCTCAAGATGCCTTCACCTTAAAACAGAACCAACTCTACGCCAGCCTTGTCAACCTTACTTTACCTAACCATCGCACCCCCAACCTCGAAGATCCAGACCTCGTTCATCACCTACAAATTACCTATAGCGATCGCCCTATCACCCCCAATTACTACGGGAACCCCGCTTATAACCAACTCCTGCATCACTACCAACAACACCTCAATAACACCACCGTGCTTTTACCCATCGTCGGGCTGAAATGTCTGGATAACCTCCGCCAACTCAGCCAAAACCGTTTACTCCTGATCTCCGGTGACAAAGGTTACAGCAAATTAGAAGACTTGGGCGATCGACCCAAACCCCACATGGCTTTTCACGGTAGTTGCTTCTCCCTCATGGTGAATTATCATGCGATCGGGCAATATGTAATTAATCAAGGGGGTCAAGCCTTGGACACACCCCATCGCCACGCCAGCCTTAATATCTCTGCCTTTATGTTTGGTCATCCCCCCACTGAATACGCCGAAACTCGCCATGGTTACAGTGATGCGATCATTAACAATAGCCCTGATGATTTCTTTCACCTCAAAAAAGCAATGGAATCTCAATGGGATAGCTTCGCTGCTGCGTGGGGCGCAGATCGTCTCACCCTACAACAATTGATTGCCTACCTACGCTTGAGTGGTTGGGATGCTAACATCTTCCTCAATTGCCTATCCTCCTTGAATAAACTTATCGAAACCACAAATCAAACCCAACGTCAGGAACTTATTCAAATTATTGAAAATATCTGGGACACCTACTACCCCATCGGTGAAACCCAAGACCTCCCCTTTCAATTAGGGAAACTACTACTCAAACTGCAAGACTATTCCCAAGCTTCCTATTACTTCCAACAGTCCCTCAAACTTCACGGACTCCAAGCCAAAACCCTCCAGCACTTAGGACAATGCTACCGTCATCTTAACCAGCACGATGCTGCAATGTACTGTTTGGATCAAAGTCTAAATTTACCTTGACGAGTTAAGTATTAATAAAGTCCTTGTTTGGAATTAATGCCAAACTGCAATTGTAAAATTAGATAACGAAAAAATACTTTTTATCATCACATCAGAAATACTATACTTAGTTTATTATTAAACTAACCAACATAACGATGTTGCCATCAAAACGGGGGAAAGGTAACCTATTTTCCCTAGAGCAAGAAATCCAATCTCAAAAACCGTCTCAACCGGAATTTACCTCATCGGGTAGATCATTAGATTTTCAACAATCACAGACCTTTGAGAGTATTAACACTCTTGGGATGGCTAAACGACCTAAAAATTCGCTTTTTTCGTTAGAACAGACTATTGCAAATCAAATAAACTCCTCTTCAAACCAAAAAGCGATTTCTCATCAAGTTGAAACTTTTGCCTTCGATGATGGTGTGGCAATTGAATTACAGTATGACTTTGAGGCTTTGACTAATTCTATACCAGTAGATGATTCCTTAGATAATTCCTTGACTTTTGCGCTGGAAAATAAGGATCAAGTTTACAGCATTGCAGCTTTTGAGGTTAGTGATGATGGTGATGATGGGGAATTCAATCAGGTTGAAGCTTTTGAAATTACTCAATCTGAGTATCAGAAAGTTAAAACAATTTCTCCCTTAGAAGAGGAGAAAAAATACAAGGAACAACCAGCTAATAGTATTAACGCTAATCTTATAGCCGTTACCACAGAAAATATATCTGCAATCCCTATTGATGCCAAGATTGAACCATCAACAGAAAATCATACTTCAATCGAGTCTGTTCCACCCTTATCAACAGTTAACCAAGAAAACAAAGATGATGCCGATACCTTAGCTTTGGCTGCTGATATTGAACCTATTTGGCGAGGAGATAAAGCCTATGAACCTAATAATATACAATCATCTCAAGCTTTTACCCAGTCCCGAACCCAAACCTTATCCGCACCTCAACCTCAAGATATTTTTGAGCAAATGGGGCGGGATTTATCCCACGCGACAGCCTTTGATGTGGGAACAGTTTCTCTAGAAGCAACCTTTGATGAATTTGATAAATTGCTGGATCAAGAGAATGATTAAGAATGCTCTTTATAGCTGAATAATTCTCTAATAAATTTTGTCTAACCCCATTTTATCTAATAGATTATATCTTGTATGAAACTCTGTATTTTCTCACCAAAAAGCACCAGAATTTGTTTATTATCTACCATCTCAAGCATTTCTGTATTTGGGTTTTATCACTTGGCTCAACCTGATAATTTACAAGCACAAGGAATTAAATCTCAATTGATTTACTCAAATCAAACATCACAAAAACATACTTTCTCAACCACATCTACTAACAGTATTAATTCAAATTCCAATTTAAGAAATAGTAAAACTAAGATTGTTTTTGCTCATAACCCTAAAACTCAACAGAGATGTGTTGCTGGTAATACAAACAACAAGACTATTATTTTAAGGGAATTGGAGATTGATAGCGCCAATCAAAAGCTATCTCTTAATACTCGAAAAACTTTTACAGAAAATACAAAACCTAATGAAGAAATAGGAGCGATCGCTATTAGTGCTGATTGTAAATATCTAGCTGCAAGTTTCAACGCAGAAAATGTGAAAACAGCAAACGAGGGAAAAGATAATAGAATCGTTATTTGGGATGTAGAAACTGTTAAAATAGCTGCTAGATTGTATGGACCATCAAATATTAATACTAAGAACACTCGAGCTTTTAATTATTTTAATTATTCATTAATATTTACTAAGGATAATCAAGTTGTCGCTGGTTATCGTGCGCAAGAAAATAGTCCAGTTATTAGATGGAACTTAAACTTTTTATTGCCAATCAAATCAAAAAAGAATAAGAACTTAGACCTCAAACTTTTAAATGAAAATACAGACTATTCTAAAATAGATGCGGATCAAGGATACTTAGAATCTATTGCGTTAAGTCATGATAACAAACTATTAGCAACTAGTGGGTCAGAAAAAACAGTTAAACTTTGGGATGCGACAAGTTGGAAAAATACACCAATTACAGACAGATTAAATATCAAAGAATCTTATAACGGTGCAACCACTCTTACTTTTAGCAAAAATAATAATCAATTAACTGCTGGAATTACAAAGAATGTTCATAAAGGAATTGCTACGGAAGGAGAAGTTTTGGTCTGGGATATCGAAAATCTAAAAAGCCACAACCTGATTAGAGGATTCCCAAAAAAATATGAATCAATACTTGCATCACTTGATTTTAATGACCAAAATAATTTACTGTTAGCTGGTTATGCAGATGGTAAAATTAAAATTTTACAGATCCCAGAAGGTACAGAAGTAATCAACAAAGAGTTAAAGCCAAAACTGAAATCCGCTTTTTTTATCCCTAATAATGAGCAATCCGATATAATGCATCAATATGCTATAACTGCACAATTAAGTGGTGATATTTCACTATGGAAAATAAAAAAAATACAAAGTACAGAACCAATAAACTATTCGAGATTATTATGGGGGATAATATTATTATTGTATGCCAATATTGCCTTGTACTTGATTGATAATCATCGGAAAAAACTTAAAATTTTTGTTCCTAGCAATAGAAAAGTAAGCAAGAATTATATTGGGGCTGAGGATGAAAATATAAATAATTTTGAGGAAGAATTAGAGGAAATCATTAAACATCTGCAAGATAATCAGCAAGCCCATAAAATTCGCTTAGATTATCAAGGTGAGGAGGGTAAAAGTATTGAACCTTTCAGTATAGAGATAGAATATGACAATGAAAGAATTATTGAAAGCATTAATAATACAAGTAAAAAATGGAAAGAAATTAAACAATTCCATAAATCCTTGATTCGATTTGGGTTAATTCTAACGATTTATCATATTATTCTCTTATTATTGGGAATATGGTTGTTTTTTACCGGATTTCAAACAATATTGGAAAACAGAGTTGAATATGACTGGAAAGAAAGAATAGGTCTTATCAACTTTTGGTGATTTGGCTTGGGGAAAGACGAGGTTACACAGAGAGCACAAGAGTATTCAGTAAAATCAACACCTTTTTTAGTTAATAAACTTTTAGCACGGATGCAAAATGGGCAGGTGCTCCAAGTGTAAATTTAAACGTTGGCAGCCATAACATCCTCAATTAAATTTAATACTTCTTAATTTTAATACTCCCCCGGATAGAAGCCGGGGGGTTCTTGCAGCCATCACGGCGACTGGACACAGATTTTACCCTAATCAAGTCACCGAGTGTCAACAACATATTGAACCAGTTGGGTCAGACGTTGACGCAGAGTTTCTAAACCTAATCGCTGACTTGCGGAAATAAACACAGCCAGGGGAAACTCCTCTCGAGCTAAAGCCAATGTGGCGCTATCTGCTTGGTCAATTTTGTTAAAAACAACCAGTGCTGGCCCCGGAGTAACTGGCATTTGTGCCAAAATTTCCCTAACTGAGCGAATATGACTCAACCAAGCAGGATGAGATAAATCAACCAAATGCAGTAGAGCATCGGCTTCTGTGACTTCTTCTAGGGTGGCACGAAAGGCATCCATTAGAGAGGCTGGGAGTTCGTGTATAAAACCTACTGTATCTGTGAGTAGAATTTCTTGAGTTCCACCATGGTCACCATCGGCAATTACTAGGCGGCGGGTGGTGGGGTCAAGAGTAGCAAACAACTGGTCAGCGGTGTAAACTTCCGCGTTGGTGAGAGCATTGAGTAAAGTGGATTTACCGGCGTTGGTATACCCCACTAAAGCCACAGAGGGAACTTCCTGATTTTGCCGTCTCAGGCGTAACCGGGAGCGATGGGCTTGTAACTGATTTACTTCTTGTTGCAGTCGAGAAATCCGTTTTTGAATAGCGCGCCGTTCTGTTTCCAGTTTAGTTTCACCGGGTCCACGGGTGCCAATCCCACCACCTAACCGCGACATAGCCAGACCTCTACCACTGAGTCTAGGCATCATATATCCTAACTGTGCCAGTTCGACTTGTAGTTTACCAGCACGGGACTGGGCGCGTTGGGCAAAGATATCTAAAATTACCTCTGTGCGGTCAACTACACGGACACCAATTTTCTTTTCCAAGTTACGCACTTGGGCGGGTGAAAGGTCACGGTCAAAAACAATCAGATTAGCTCCCAGGGTTTGGGCGGTAAGGGCGATTTCTTCCACCTTACCCTCACCCACTACTGTTTGTGGATGAATCCGCGATCGCTTTTGTTGTAATGTCTGTAATACTTCTCCCCCTGCTGTATGTACTAACCTGGCTAATTCCATTATGGTATCTTGGAATCTTTGACTACTTTCAGTGTCAGTAATAATACCAACTATTACTACGCGGTCATGGTCAGCACCTACTTCTGTGACCACAAATTCCCGTTGGAATTCCGCTTCCACACTGTCCACTAAGTCGATAAAATCCTGCTCTGACAGCACATCTAAACTCATAGGTGGGGATACGCTAGAGTAAAGTCCCGAGTCGGGAGCCACTAAATTTACCTTTGTCCCCAGCTGAGTTGAGACTAGCTGTTTAGTATTGGATACTAAATGAGCTAAATAACTTTCCTTGACGTACCCAGTGGAGCCGCCTCCGCGCTTTGTAAATCCTGTGGCAGTGATATTTAGCACTACAAGAGCATCTAAGCGTTGCAGTGCCATAGCCGTCAAAGCCGACTCATTCGGGGGTTCTGCCTTGAGATGGGTGGCGATACAACGAATACCGCTCAGACGCTCTGCACCGTACCGGGGTAATTCTAACGGTGGGATTTGCGTTTGACGAGGTGTACCTACCCCTACACGCATCACTTGTCCCCGACGATTGAGGTAAGCACATACAGGCTGATTGATTTCTGTGCTGATAGCAGCCAGACGCTGGGAAAATTCAGGCGTAGTAATGCGATCGCCTGGTATGCGCTGGTGGTAAAGTCGCTGTAGTTGCTTCAGCTGACTGGATTTTAGACCTTGAAGATTTCCAAAAATAGTTTCTATAGGCGTTCCTGACCAGTAAATGGCCCCCCAAATCGTTACTTATGTCTATTTTACAACAGTGTTTTGTCTGTCAACTCCTTCTGATCAACCTGACAAACAGTAAATATTCTCATCTAAAACATCATAAATTGTAATATTATTTTCTTCAACTTTAGGAACACTTACGCAGTTAGCAGATAACTAGCCTGGCTGAAACTACGTAAATGCAGACAATCCACAGATTTTTGACATTCGACGTACCCTAAAGGGTATATTTGCCCTAAAAGTGCCAATTAATGAGGGAATGTCCTTGTTTATCAAATTATTCGACAATCATAGAGTCTTTGGATTACTGATCTATTTATCCTCTACCTTGTTTATCTAAAAATTTGTTGAATTTAGCTAATTACCATTTTTCTTAATTTTAGGATTTTGAGCCACAGATGACTGAAATTCTCCCCACCGGAAACCTAGGCGCTATTACTGTTTCAAACGCCCAACCCTGAATCAACAGGGTTTGTGAGCAGACAACACCACGCTCTTGAGAGCAAACGTGGTGCGCCTGGGAACTTGGAAACTCAGTTGGATCTGTTGTTCCAAGATAACAACAATGGCACTAGAGTACCTGGTGGTGAATATCCCGGCTTCTAGCCGGGTAGAGCGTCAAGCCGAGCGACATTCCATGTCTGCTGTGGTCACAGCATGGTATGTTCTAGAACGGTTATTATAAGTGAGCTTAATTTCTTCTAAAGCCAGACGTAAATCCTCTTTACTACTAAAACCTTCTAGACGATGCCGAATTATGCCATTTTCCACTAACAGCAAAGTTGGCAGTGTCCTGAGTCTATAAGTATTAGCCAGTTTAAAATTATTATCAGCGTTAACCCCCACTAACTTGATTTGCTCACCACATTGAGCATTAAATTGCAACAACAGAGGGTGAATCAGGCGACACAAGCTGCACCACGGTGCTTCAAAATTCACTAAAACAGGAATGGGAGATTGTAAAACTTCTTGTGTAAATGTCCGCTCACTAACCGACAACACCATGACGCCTCTAAAATTATAAGGTTTTGATATTAAACTAGCTATCAGGAGCAAGAATTGCCAAGGCAGTTATTTCCTCAAGCAGCTTTAGGAAAAACATACACTCTAACCACCAGCCAGGGCAGAGATACTGTCGCTGTTTTCACTTATCCACTGCCCATGTTTCCTGTTCCCAGGAAATTGGACTGCTGTGTTATTACTTCCCTAGTACAAGCATTTAAGTTGTCAAAGACCTAGAGAAAATATCAAACTGACGAAGCGATCCCCCCGCTGAAAGCTATTAAAATTCATACTACATTGATTTGGCAGCGGTTGATCGGCGGAAATTGCCATTGAGTGGTATTTTATTTTGATAGTGGGGATCGTCTCTAACTACCATTCTATCCTACTAGTTGCTACCAGTAACAGGGGGTGAGCCCAAGAGAGCAGAGCTATAAAAATTGCTACTCCTAAGTAGGCAGGTCGGAGAAACTCCTGCCATTTGATAGATTGACGACCATCAATAATTGCTCGGAAAGGAATAATTGATGTCCGTTGTTTGACGATTTCAAAGGCTTCACCATAGCGTGCCGCCAGCCGGCGATCGCCATGCCAAACACCAAACAAGTGATGCAAGATTAAGCCCAGGGAAGTAACCAAGGTAAAGCTAGTTCCTAGCCAGAGGGTATGAGCTAAACACCAGATAATTTGCCCTACCATCTGGGGATGGCGGGTAATACGAATAATTCCTGTCTCGTAAAGGTGAACTTGGGGCTTTTGAATGGCGGCGATTTCTAGTAAATTGAAGGTAGCAGGATACAAAAAGAAAAAGGAAATCGCTGATAATACCCAAACTCCTAGCCTTACTCCCGGTACTGCCTGTACTAGCCACAGTTGCAAACCGTCATACCGATGATTGAAAAAGTAAATAATTAAGATTACAGCTAAGGGTAAACTAATTAATGCAAAACAAATGCGATAAAGCCTCGGTCCGATGTGTTTTTCTGCCCAAGGACGGAGGGCCGCTCCCCCACTGTGAGCGATCGCGAAAGCTAATTGTAATCCCAACATGACCAAATGACTGGGAGTAAGCCAAGAATTTAGCATTGTATACATAGGTGAAGTAATTTAACAAAAAGTTAACTCAGTACAACCAATACCACAAAATTTTCCACAGGAGACTTTACTCAGGGTGTTGTGGTACTGTCTTTTTCGAGTCAAGCCTTCTTGAAGATGTAACAAAACAAGGGAGGGTGACAAGCTGGAAAACTTGATTCACTAGTCAATTGTCACCAATTATTTATTTCTGCTACAGATCACGCCCCTAGTGGGCAGAAAAACTACGTAGCAGTTTGCTTTGTTCACCAAGCTGCTCCTTTTAAAATTGTGGGTTGAGCCTTATGTCTGACCTTCCTTTCACTTTAGATCAGTTACGTATCCTGAAAGCGATCGCCGCAGAAGGGAGCTTTAAGCGTGCTGCTGATAGTCTTTACGTCTCGCAACCTGCGGTGAGTTTACAAGTCCAAAATTTAGAACGACAGCTGGATGTACCTTTATTTGACCGTGGAGGCCGTCGCGCACAATTAACCGAAGCTGGACATCTACTCTTGAGCTATGGTGAGAAAATCCTGAGTTTGTGTCAAGAAACCTGCCGCGCTGTGGAAGATTTACAAAACCTCCAAGGCGGTACTTTAATTGTTGGCGCTTCTCAAACCACCGGAACTTATCTTTTACCAAAAATGATCGGTATGTTCCGCCAAAAATATCCAGATGTATCAGTGCAATTACATGTCCACTCTACCCGGCGCACCGCCTGGAGTGTCGCTAATGGACAAATTGATCTAGCGATTATTGGTGGTGAAGTTCCGGCTGAGTTAGCAGAATCTTTGGTAATTATGCCCTACGCTGAGGATGAACTAGCACTGATTTTACCAATATTTCATCCCTTTGCTAAACAGGAAAAAATTCAAAAAGAAGACCTATATAAACTACAATTCATTGCTCTAGACTCCCAATCAACTATTCGCAAGGTGATTGATCAGGTACTGGTAAGGTGTGATATTGATACCAGACGGTTTAAGTTTGAAATGGAACTAAATTCCATAGAAGCCATCAAAAATGCCGTGCAATCAGGCTTGGGTGCTGCCTTTGTCTCCACCTCAGCCATCGCCAAAGAATTACAAATGGGTGTATTAAAATCTACCTGCATTGAAGGTGTCGTCGTCAAGCGAAACCTCTGGTTGATTTTTAATCCTAATCGCTATCGTTCTAAGGCTGCAGAAGCCTTTAGTCAAGAAATTTTACCTCAGTTTGCTACTCCAGAATGGAATAAAGATATGTTGAAAATATCACAACCTAAGTTAGGGGTAAATACACTGGATGGAGTCAATATTAACTCTTCTGAACCAGTTTAAAATCTAGTTATTAGTCTCTTGTCATCAGTATTTTTAGTTTGGGGATGTAATTTTCCTTAATTTATTGGTGGGAAAATTATAATTTATGGTTGAGAGCAAGTAAATCGATTTATTTATTGATGGCATGACAATGATAAAAATGAAAGTTTACTGTACTCGTCCGACTTGCCCTCGCCCACAAAACTACTTTGCGGATTTGGACGATATTAACACCCTGAAAACAACGCAACAAAAATATTGTACTACCTGCGGTATGCCCTTACTCCTAGATGGTCGATATGTGCCAGTTAAGTTACTGGGAAGAGGGGGATTTGGTACAGCATTTTTAGCAATAGATCGCCGCATACCAGGAATGCGTCAATGCGTAGTCAAGCAGTTCCAGCCCGCAGGAAGTTTATCACCTACTCAATTGCAAAAAGCACAAAAGTTATTTGAGAGAGAAGCAGAAGTTCTAGCCCAAATAGGTAGTGGACACGAGCAAATACCTGATTTATTTGCTTTTTTCCCGGTAATAGTTAATAGTTGGCAAGGAGGACACCAAGAGCAGTTTTTTTACTTGGTACAAGAATACATTGATGGACAAAATTTAGAAGAAGAATTGGATCAGAAGGGTAAATTTTCTGAACCAGAAGTTTTAGAAATACTCCAAGAAATTCTCAAGGTTTTACAGTTCGTACATGATAGAAGTATCATTCACAGAGATATTAAACCTTCTAATATCATGCGTCGTCGTGATGGTAAACTCTTTCTCCTGGATTTTGGGGCTGTAAAGCAGGTAACAAATGCTACGGGAGGCTCTAATGCTTCCACTGGTATTTATTCCATGGGATTTGCACCACTTGAGCAAATGGCCGGTAACCAGGTCTTCCCGTCTACAGACTTATACGCTTTGGCGGTCACCATCCTGAACTTGCTGACAGGTAAAGAAGCAAATCAACTGTTTGATACCTATACTAATCAGTGGCAATGGCGCTCTTTAGTTAAGGTCAGTCCTCGCCTGGCTGATATTTTAGATAAAATGCTCTTACCTGCTGCTAATCAACGCTTTCATTCGGCCAATGAAGTAATTATAGCTCTTTCTCAACCATCAATTACCCCAATTGTTACACCCAAATCTCAACCAGCCAAAACAAAACCTCAGCCCAGTTTTTCTACGTGGGAATTATTGGCTGGAGCAGCTTTTAGCGGGTTTGAGGGTGCATTAATAGCGATCGCTCTGAATAGTTTATTGGGCAGTGCTGTAATCACTGGGGTGATTTGTGCTTTGCTCTTAGGTATAATAATATTCGCCCAAACTAGACGGTGGATTGAAAAGTTTGATTTATTATTGATTCCGGTAATTACCTTAGCAGTGATTATTTTTGTTCCGTTTTTACAAGGGGGAATTGCCATTTCACAAATAATCTTGCTAGCGGTTGCTGGTGGTTTAGCAACTATTGCAGTTACATCCATATATCGAATTGTTTATCAAATATTATCTTTAATATTTAACAAGAATTAAAACACCTACACATCCAGTTTCTTTCAGCATTACTCACCGCGACGCATAAATAAATTTATAAATCAACCCCAATTCTTAATTATGTCCCAGAAAAATGAAACTACCCTACTTGTTTTTTCCCTGCTGATCACATTGGGCTTATTAGGTGGTATTTTGTGGTTTTTTGACATAATCAGATTTCCCCAAAATCAACCCGGTGCAGAGCGGATTAGTTTTGGAGAAAGAATTTTGAACACTGGCGAAGTGACTCCTGACAAAAAAGCGGGAGTACAAGCAATAAGTGATAAAAATTATACCCAAGCTATTGCTAGTTTAGAAACATCTTTAAAACTGAAGCGTAATGACCCCCAGGCACTGATATATTTAAATAATGCCCGCATTGGTGCTGCTAAAAGCTATAGTGTTGTCGCTTCAGTACCTATAGGTAATAATCCTAATGTTTCCCTGGAGATTCTACGCGGTATCGCTCAAGCCCAAAATGAGGTGAATACCTCCGGGGGTATTAAAGGCGTACCTTTAAAGGTAGGGATAGCCAATGATGATAATAATCCTGAGATTGCTCAACAAATTGCTGCTAGCCTAGTTAAAAATCCCGATGTATTGGGGGTAGTTGGTCCTTATAGCAGTGACACTACCTTAGCGGCAGGTACTATTTATGATGCTGGGAAACTGGTAGCCATTACTCCTATTAGCACTTCGGTGAAAATTTCTAACTTTAGCCCCTATATTTTCCGCACAGTACCTAGTGATTTTATCGCAGCTAGGAGCTTGGCTAATTATATGGTCAAAAACTTGCAGAAAAGACAAGCGGCGGTTTTCTTTAATTCCCGGAGTAATTACAGCCAGTCTTTAAAGTCGGAGTTTGTATCATCTGTGTTGTTGGAGGGTGGACGAGTATCACGTGAGTTTGACCTGTCCCAGGGAAATTTTAGTGCGGCTAAAAGCCTACAACAGGCTATTGGGGAGGGTGCAGAAGTTTTGATGTTAGCAACTGACACTGAAAGTTTAGATAAAGCACTGCAAGTGGTTCAACTCAACCAGAAACGGTTAAATGTACTGGGAGGAGATGATGTTTATAATATTAAAACATTAGAAGTGGCGGGAGAGGCAGCCTTGGGGATGGTGGTAGCAGTTCCCTGGCATATTTTAGGCGATCGCCAGTCAGATTTTCCCCAAAAGTCGAGGGATTTGTGGGGTGCTGATGTTAGTTGGCGAACTGCCTTGGCCTATGATGCCACTTTAGCCCTGATTGCCGCATTAGAAAGAAATCCTACACGTTCGGGGATACAACAAGCACTCACCGCTTCTGATTTTTCTCCTACTGGGGCTTCTGGTGCGATTCGATTTTTACCTTCAGGCGATCGCTCTGCGCCTGTGCAACTAGTAAAAGTAGTTACCGGTGACCGTTCCCGGACTGGCTATGACTTTGAACCGGTACGGTGAACCATCAGAGAAGATGGGGAAAACGTTTTCCACGGCATAAATTCTTCCCCAGGCGAGTTGAGTGGTCTTAATGTGGTTTGTACAGCCACGACCACCCAAGCCCAGTCTAAATTAACTGAACATCCTAGGTAATATAGAATACATTGGTGCTATTGACCCTTGCTATTGGGAAGCAAGGGCAATAGATTGCTCATTACCAAGAACATTGATTTTCACATTACGCAATTGATCACAATCTGTTTGTGGTTGTCAAACAGATTGCTCAAACCCAGGAAGTAGATATTGCCGACTCTAACTTGCTGTGGCTTTTGTTCATCAGCTGTGAAATGCGTTTCAGTTGGCTCGATTAATCGACTCTGCTGGTAAGCAAATGAGATTATCTCCCTGGGTGAGGATTAAGCCGCGTTGACGCAACTTACCCATCAAGCGAGTCACAGTTACACGAGTGGAACCGATGGCGCTACCAATTTGGGCATGGGTGAGGGGGAAGGGCAGACAATAGCCACGAATCACATCGGGGTCAGTCTCACTCATAGCCGGTTCTCCGTATTCCTCAATCAATAGTGTCAGGAATCCTAAGAGTCGGTCAATGGTGCGGCGTTGTCCCAAGGCACTCAGCCACAGTAATTTACGTTGGTGCTGATACCTAAAGGCATCCATGACTTCACGGCGGAAGTGAGGCCAGTTGTCTAAATCGTGCCAGTACATCCACAGCACAGCTGTTTGGTCAACATGGGCGTATGCTTGGAGGGTGAATGGTGACTGAGCCACAATTTCAAACGGTTGTCCCGCGCCGATAAAACCCAAGAAGGCTTCTTCTGGAGTTCTATTAATGCGTCGAGAAGTGAGCTGACTGGCGGTGGCACTAACTTGTGCTGTTCCCACCATGCGAATTGCGCCCCTTTGCACTAAGTACAATAATCCAGGTCGGGCTGGAATACGTTCATCCTTGCTAAAGGTGCGGCAGCGGTAGTGTTCTTGAGCCCAGTCAAGAATCCGTTGCCAAGTTAAAAAGGGCCGTGATGCCTCAGAAAAAGAAGATGGAGATTGCATAGGTAACAAAGAGCGTTTGGCTGAATACAAAGACGTAATAAAAAGGTGCAAGGAGTGTCTTTGTGTCGGCAGAGTAGGCTTAACGCCTAACAGCGTCAGCCATACAAAGAGCAGAAAAGCAGTTAGTTTGCCCTCTACTCTTTTGTTATACTTCCTACTGTACAATGATTGTAGTAAAGTTTACTGACAGTTCATCGAAAATTCATCAAATTTTATGCTACTCTCATTTTTTTGCATCAAGTTCAGATTTATATCTTAAGGTAGATGACGAAAATATACAAATATGTTATGGATACCCTGTGAGTACAAGTGTATATAGTTCAAATTTACTAGTGAGCCAAGAAATAGCAATTAAGGGGTTAATATATCGTTACATATTATATGTACTCAGTTTTTGTAATTTTAGTGGTGAATTTGTCCCCATAGCAAGTAGAAAGTTTCCTCTCTATAAGGGTACAGATGATAGTCGAGTTTTATATATTTCAGGTTTGGCGCTCCAGTTGGCAAAATCTGATCATGACAAAACGATGGACATCGCCAATGGAATTGTCTCTCACTTATCGGCAATGGGTGACGGTGTTTTTCATGTGGAAGTAGTCCCGCCAGGTTGGATTCATTTAGAGTTAACTCATGCTTTTTTAGCTGCTTGGTTGCAAAACCTTGTAGTTAAGAGTGTGGGTGAAGATGGGGAGAGGGAAAAAGCCAAAATTACCATATTAAATCCCTCTAGCTTGTTTATGATTCAATATGCTCATGCGCGTTGCTGCTCACTGGTGCGGCTAGCTCACCATGAAGGATTGATTAAACTCAAGGAAGTACATCAGGCTAACCTGACTAGTTTGGTATCGGTAGAGAACATACCTTGGCTCAACGATGAGCAAAAACTCCGCTTCACTCACCCAGCAGAGGGTCGTCTGATTACTGAGTTAGTAGAGGCTGTAGATAACTTAGAGTGTAGTGGTACAGTGAACTGGGAAAAAGTTGCCTTGGATTTAAGTCGAGCTTTTGAGGCTTTCTGGTGCAGGTGTCGGATTTTGGGGGAGGTGAAAATTACTTCACTAGAATTAGCCCAAGCCAGGGTGGGACTGATCATGGCTACTCAGTCTGTGTTGAGGTGTTTACTTGTAGATAAACTGGGAGTTTTTGCTCCTCTGGAGTTATGATTATTTGCGATGAAAAGATTCTTTACCAAATCTTTATAATTACCGGGAAAAATCGCAAGTTTTGTGGAAACTATTGACTGATGTAGTCGCCTCGGTTATATTTACAGGTGTGTGAGGAGCGAACCAGTAAAGGCACCGAGACGAAACACGGCCAGTCGTCGGTGTCTTTTCTGATGTTAAGCAGTTTTAAGAGAGTAAAAATTTCTCGATCGCACTTACTACCCCATCTTCCTCTACAGTAGGGGCTACCCATTGGGCGACAGCTTTTACACCTCCTGGGGCGTTACCCATAGCTACACCGATACCAGCATATAGCAGCATTTCCAAATCATTAAAGTTATCACCAATAGTCATGACGTTTTTGCTTTTTAAGCCTAGTAATTCTTCTGCTAGGTAACGCACAGCAGTTCCCTTATTAACTAAGGGGTTAGTTGCTTCAAAGAAGGTAGCAATCGAAGTTGTGAGGTAAAGTTCAGCAGGTGTGTATTGACGGCGTAAATCACCTAGTAACTGATTAATTACCTGTGTGTCCTCACACAAGGCTAGTATTTTTGTGGGTTCATCGCTCAGAACTCGGCGTAGGTCGCCTACGGGAATTGGCGTAATACCAGAACGTTTTGCATAGGTTTGAGTTTCTTGGCTCAAGTCTCGCACGTACAGCTGGTCATTAATATAGAAATGGATAGATAAATGCGATCGCAGTTGTGGTTGTTCAAAATAATCTAGTAGTTGGTGTGCGATTTCTCTGGAAACAGACCAATGGCGATGAATTTTCTGACTAGCTGGGTCTTGAATCCAAGCGCCTTGATAAGCCATCAATGGTAGAAGACAGTTAATTTCTTGGTGGAAGCGTAAAGCTGAACAATACATCCGACCAGTGGCGATGGCTACGTGAATTCCTTTGGCTTGTACCGCGGCGATCGCTTGCTTTACGGGTACACTTAAGGTGTTAGACTCTCCAGAAATCGTACCATCTATATCTAAAACCAGTAACTTAATGTCCTGTGTAGCCAGAGCCTGATTACCAGCGGATGTTAAATCAGAGGTAGGTGCTTTGTGCATAAATTCCCCATTCAGGTTAAAACTCCCAGTATGAGGTTAGCAGGCTCTAGCACTTCATGGAGAGGTAAAATAATATAGCTATGTCTCAAACTGCAAACACCACACGTCGTCCCACCTTCATCCTCGTAGATGGACATTCCCTAGCTTTTCGTTCTTATTTCGCCTTCGCCAAAGGAAAAGATGGCGGACTGCGGACTAAAACAGGAATTCCTACTAGTGTATGTTTTGGGTTTCTCAAATGTCTATTAGAAGTTATGGCGACACAACAACCAGAAGCCATAGCTGTGGCTTTTGATTTGGGTTTACCAACTTTTCGCCATGAAGCTGATGATACTTATAAAGCTGACCGTCCAGGAACACCAGAAGATTTTGTTCCTGATTTAAAAAATCTGCACGAATTGCTAGCAGGGTTAAATCTGCCAATTTTCACTGCACCTGGTTATGAAGCGGATGATGTTTTGGGAACCATAGCACAAAAAGCTACTGCTGCTGGGTATGGAGTGAAAATCTTAACAGGCGATCGCGATTTATTTCAACTCATCGACCCAGCCAAAGAAATCACCGTTTTAAATTTTAGCCCTGATGCTCTCAAACGTTCTACAAACAGCATCACTGAATTTAGTACAGCAGAAGTTCAAGCCAAATTAGGTGTATTACCTGCACAAATTGTCGATTTTAAAGCCCTCTGTGGTGATAAATCAGATAATATTCCCGGTGTCAAGGGAATAGGCGAAAAAACCGCAGTACAGCTACTTAGTACTTACGGTTCTCTAGATCAGATTTATGCGGCACTAGATGAAATTAAAGGCGCAACACAGACAAAACTATTAACAGGTAGAGAAGACGCCCAAAAGTCCCAATACTTAGCCAAAATTGTTTTAGATGTTCCTCTAGAAATTAATTTAGAAGATTGCAAATTAACGGGATTTGATACCAGTATTCTCACTCCCATTTTAGAGAAATTAGAATTCAAAAGCTTTTTAGGTAAATTTAACGAACTCCAGCAACGTTTTGGTGGGGAAATCACCCAGAACTCAGCCACCACAACCGATGAAGATGATGATGTGTGGTTTTTTAGTGCTGCGGACACAGCAGCAATGTCACCAACAATTAACTCACCCATTCAACCACGGATAATTAAGACCTCATCCCAACTGACTGAGTTAGTCAACTTATTACAAAAATTTACTGACCCCAAACATCCTGTTGCTTGGGACACTGAAACCACTGGATTAGAACCAAGAGATGCTCAACTAGTGGGTATTGGTTGCTGTTGGGGAATTGCTCCTGATGAGTCAGCTTATATTCCCCTGGGTCATAGAGAAGGGGAGAATTTACCTAAAGATATTGCACTCACCGCACTAAATCCGATATTATCAAGTGCAGAATATCCCAAGACCTTCCAAAATACTAAATTTGACCGCTTAGTTTTTCGCAACCAAGGAATTAACTTGGCAGGGGTAGTATTTGATACCATGTTAGCCAGTTATGTTTTAAATCCAGATACTAGCCATAACCTCACTGATTTAGCGTTGCGTCATTTGGGATTAATCTTAACTAACTATAATGATTTAGTTCCCAAAGGTAAAAATATTGGGGATATAGATATCACTGCTGTAGCTAATTATTGCTGTTTACAAGTTTACGCCACATGGCAACTTGTGCCTAAGCTCCGTGAGGAATTAGAAAAAACTCCAGCTTTACATAAGTTATTGCTACAAGTGGAACAACCCCTAGAAGCAGTTTTAGCGGAGATGGAATATACGGGTATTTCGATTAATTCTGTTTACTTACAAGAACTCTCCCAGGAATTAGAGATAACTTTAGCTAAATTACAGGACACAGCAATTACCGTAGCTGGAGAAAAATTTAATTTGGGTTCTCCTAAACAATTAAGTCAAATCTTATTTGAAAAATTGGGGTTAAGTACCAAATACTCCCGGAAAATTCAAACCGGTTACTCTACTGATGCAGGGACTTTAGAAAAACTCCAGGAAGTTGATACAACTGGCTTTGTTAATGCCATTATTGAATATCGTACTTTATCGAAATTAAAGTCTACCTATGTAGATGCTTTACCGGCTTTAGTCCGTCCAGATACCCAACGGATACATACTGATTTTAATCAAACTGCAACTTCTACGGGCCGGTTATCTTCCTCGAATCCCAACTTACAAAATATCCCCATTCGTACAGCTTTTAGTCGCCAAATTCGTAAGGCTTTTTTACCGAAATCAGATTGGTTAATGGTGTCTGCGGATTACTCTCAAATCGAGTTACGCATATTAGCTCATTTGAGTCAGGAGCCGATACTATTACAAGCATATCAGCAAAATGAAGATATTCACACAGTAACCGCACGTTTAGTATTTGACAAGGAAGATATTACATCAGAAGAACGCAGGATTGCGAAAACTATTAATTTTGGTGTAATATATGGTATGGGTTCACTAAAATTTTCCCGTTCTACGGGGATAGATAAAACTATTGCTAATGAGTTTATCCAGCGATTTAATGAACGTTATCCATGTGTATTTGCTTATTTAGAAGGGTTAAAAAAACAAGCGATCGCTCAAGGTTATGTAGAAACTATTCTAGGTAGACGCAGGTATTTTGAGTTTACCAATAATAGTTTACGCCACTTAAAAGGTAGCAACCCAGATAACATTGACTTGAGTAAATTAAAAAAATTAGCTGCTTCCGATGCGGGATTATTACGTTCTGCTGCTAATGCCCCAATTCAAGGTTCTAGCGCTGATATTATCAAAATTGCCATGGTGCGACTGCATAAAGTTTTGCAGAAGTATCAAGCGCGGTTGTTATTACAAGTTCACGATGAATTAGTATTTGAAGTTCCTCCTCTAGAGTGGGAAGAATTGCAACCACAAATCAAGTTACTCATGGAAGATGCTGTACATTTAAGTGTCCCCTTAGTGGTTGATGTGAGTACAGGTGATAATTGGATGGAGACCAAGTGATTACAGCTACAATGATTGACCATAACCGTTTATTCAACAGACTACTCACTAGCTTTTTTTGTAGAGTTCCGAGCGGAATCAGTAGAGGCTGTTAAGGTTTTCATGATTAGTTACGGGTTATGTGTAATACCACTAAATATTTTCTGTTCCTTACTACCCAATTTATAAAATATAAAACCATGCTTAATTACCCTGCCTAATTAGCTTCCGGTGGGGTATTTTATCCTCAAGGGTGTGTGTCACAATTATTAACAGTTCCCCCAAATTAGAATTCTAAAAGTAAGCATCAGTGATGGAAGTAATCTATGAATATGCCTGGCTGATTCCAGTATTTCCGCTTTTAGGAGCAATGCTGGTTGGTTTAGGGTTAATTTCTTTAAATCAAGTGACAAACCGCCTGCGGCAAATCAACGCTGTAGTCATTATCTCCCTCATGGGAGCCGCAATGGCGTTCTCCTTGGCCTTGCTGTGGAGCCAAATTCAAGGACACGCGCCTTACCTGCGTACCCTAGAATGGGCAGCAGCCGGTAATTTTCACTTGAGTATGGGCTACACTATCGACCACCTAACAGCCCTGATGCTGGTGATTGTCACCACAGTAGCTTTATTAGTCATGGTGTACACCGATGGCTATATGGCTCACGACCCTGGATACGTCAGGTTTTACGCCTATCTCAGCCTGTTCGGCTCCTCGATGTTGGGTCTAGTACTTAGTCCCAACCTGGTGCAGATTTATATCTTCTGGGAACTAGTGGGGATGTGTTCTTACCTGCTGGTAGGCTTTTGGTACGATCGCAAAGCAGCAGCAGATGCTTGTCAAAAAGCATTTGTGACTAACCGCGTGGGAGACTTTGGGTTACTATTGGGCATTCTCGGACTATTCTGGGCTACGGGAAGCTTTGATTTTGGGGTCATGGGCGATCGCCTAGGCCAACTCGTAGAAACCGGTTCTGTAAGCAATTTTCTCGCCATCTTGTTGGCGATCTTAGTCTTCTTAGGACCCGTGGCAAAGTCTGCCCAATTTCCCCTCCACGTCTGGCTCCCAGATGCCATGGAAGGACCAACCCCCATTTCAGCCCTCATCCACGCTGCCACCATGGTAGCAGCCGGTGTGTTCCTGATTGCCCGGATGTACCCAGTATTTGAGCATGTCCCAGCGGCCATGAACGTCATTGCCTTTACCGGGGCATTTACAGCGTTTTTGGGTGCTAGTATTGCTATAACTCAAAATGACATCAAAAAGGGTCTGGCTTATTCCACCATCTCCCAATTAGGCTACATGGTGATGGCTATGGGATTAGGCTCATACAGTGCGGGCTTGTTCCACCTTATGACCCACGCCTACTTTAAGGCGATGTTATTCCTAGGTTCTGGTTCGGTGATTCACGGTATGGAAGGGGTTGTCGGTCATGACCCAGCCTTAGCCCAGGATATGCGCTTGATGGGAGGAATGCGAAAGTATATGCCCGTCACAGGTATTACCTTCTTGATTGGTTGCTTGGCAATTTCTGGGGTTCCACCTTTTGCTGGTTTCTGGTCAAAAGATGAAATTCTCGGTAACGCCTTTGAAGCTAGTCCACTTCTGTGGTTAATTGGCTGGTTAACTGCCGGTATTACCGCCTTCTATATGTTTAGAATGTACTTCATGACATTTGAAGGCAAATTCCGCGGTAACGACCAGAAAATTAAGGATAAGCTGAAAAAAGCTGCCACCCCCATAGTCCAGGAATTAGATTCGGCTGCACTAGCACCTAATTTTGGACCAGGGGCGATGAAACAAGGAGAATTGGCAGCCCATGACTCCCACGGACATCACAGCAGTACTCCCCATGAATCACCGTGGACGATGACTTTACCTCTGGCTGTGTTAGCTATACCTTCGATTCTGATAGGTCTGGTGGGGACACCCTACGCTAACTACTTTGAGGAGTTTATTTTTCCCCCTAGCGAAACCATCACCGAAGTTCTGGAAAAAGCCGCTGAGTTTAACCCGACGGAGTTTTACATCATGGCGGGGGCTTCTGTAGGTATTTCTTTAATCGGCATTACCTTGGCTTCGCTAATGTATTTGTGGGGTAAAATTGACCCGGCTGCGATCGCTTCTCAAATCAAATCTCTTTATGAGCTATCCCTGAATAAGTGGTACTTTGATGACATTTACCATCGTGTCTTTGTTCTGGGACTACGTCGTCTAGCTCGACAAGTGATGGAAGTTGACTTCCGCGTTGTTGATGGTGCTGTTAATCTTACCGGCTTTTTCACCCTCGTTAGTGGTGAAGGTCTGAAGTACCTGGAAAATGGTCGCGCTCAATTCTACGCCTTAATTATCTTTGGGGCAGTTTTGGGTTTAGTGATTTTCTTTGGTATCACCTAGTTGTTACAGGGGTGGACTGCTGTCCGCCCCTACATTATTTTTTGTTTCACGCACCAGGCGCACTAGGCGCAGAGAGTTGCATTGCAAAAGATGACAAGATTTTTGACTACAAGTCATATACCTTTATTTGCTCTCAGGGTGTTGATAAACTCTATTTTCTAAAAGCCAAAGCCAAATCCTGAATTTATAATGTGACTCTTTATCAAGAGGTTTGTACAAATATTTGACTAACACCTCAATAATCATCTAAAAATACGTGATTTTAATATTTTCATTAAATTTGTCATTTAATGGACAACAGATGCCTTAATTGCTAATTATGAGGCAATTGGCGGGGAGTTTACCTGTAATATACAGACTGGCGGTTAGGGCAGCTTTGTAGATGTGGTTTAGGTCATCCGGGAGGGTGGGGGATTGTCAATTTGATTAAATCAACCTAACAATGAAAGGAAAACTGCCAAAAAGCTGTTAGTTAATAGCTAGTGACTTTTTGCCCAACATGATTCTGTTTGCAGATTAATTGCGATGAATACAGTTAATTTTCCGTGGCTGACGACAATTATTTTGTTACCTATAGCCGCGTCGCTACTGATTCCCATCATCCCAGATAAAGACGGCAAAACAGTGCGCTGGTATTCCCTGATTGTGGGACTAATAGATTTTGCACTAATTGTTTACGCTTTTTATACTGGTTACGACTTCTCGAATCCAGATTTGCAAATGGTGGAGAGTTACCCCTGGTTACCTCAACTTGATTTGAATTGGTCAGTAGGGGCAGATGGCTTGTCTATGCCTCTGATTATTTTGACTGGGTTTATTACTACATTGGCAATTTTAGCAGCTTGGCCTGTGACGCTCAAGCCCAGGCTCTTTTATTTCTTGATTCTGGCGATGTATGGCGGTCAAATCGCCGTGTTCGCTGTTCAGGATATGCTGTTATTTTTCTTGGTGTGGGAACTGGAACTCGTACCTATCTACTTTCTGCTGTCCATTTGGGGAGGCAAAAAGCGACAATATGCAGCGACTAAGTTTATTTTATACACCGCTGGTGGATCGTTGTTTATTTTGCTGTCTGCCCTGACAATGGGATTTTACGGCGATACCGTCACCTTCGATATGCGATCGCTGGCTTTGAAGGATTTCGCTCTTAATTTCCAGCTTTTACTTTATGCTGGGTTTCTCATTGCCTACGCTGTCAAGTTGCCAATTATTCCCTTACATACTTGGCTACCAGATGCCCACGGTGAAGCTACAGCCCCAGTACATATGTTATTAGCAGGTATTCTGCTGAAAATGGGCGGTTATGCCTTAATTCGCATGAATGCCCAAATGCTCCCCGATGCTCACGCTTATTTTGCCCCTGTGTTGGTGGTTTTGGGGGTGGTTAATATCATCTACGCCGCCCTAACATCTTTCGCCCAGCGCAACCTGAAGCGGAAAATTGCCTACTCTTCAATTTCTCACATGGGTTTTGTCCTCATTGGTATTGCTTCCTTTACCGATTTGGGACTGAGTGGGGCGGTTTTACAAATGGTTTCCCACGGGTTAATTGGGGCGAGTTTGTTCTTCCTTGTGGGCGCAACTTATGACCGGACACACACCCTGATGTTAGATGAAATGGGTGGTGTCGGTAAGAGGATGAAAAAGATTTTTGCTATGTTTACCACTTGTTCCATGGCTTCTTTAGCATTACCAGGAATGAGCGGTTTCGTGGCTGAATTAATGGTGTTTGTGGGTTTTGCCACCAGTGATGCTTATAGCTCCACTTTTAAAGTTATCGTGGTGTTCCTGATGGCTGTGGGGGTAATTTTAACTCCAATTTATTTGCTGTCTATGTTACGGGAAATTTTCTATGGTCAAGAAAACGAAGAGTTAGTTTCCCACCAAGCTCTAATAGATGCTGAACCCAGGGAAGTGTTTATCATTGCTTGTTTGTTAGTGCCAATTATTGGTATTGGGTTTTATCCTAAGTTACTGACCCAGATGTATGATGCCACAACAGTACAGTTAACGACAAGATTACGTCATTCTGTACCGACTTTAGCACAGGAGAAAGAAGCATCACAGATTTCTTTGCGCGCGCCAGAAATTTCCCTCTAAGTACTGATTGATAGTTGAATTTTATATTTCTCTGCTGGCGGGTCGAGTACCCGCTTTTTTTTGCTAAGATGCTAACTAGTAGGAAATTATTCACAGGTCAACAGTCCCCGTCTCTTTAGAGCGGGGATTGTCAATAGAGTTTTGTATTTGCAATGTTATAGCATTTCCCATGCTCGTGAGGTACAATTTTTTTTAGTTTGAGGGAACAGGGAACAGGGAACAGGCAATTGGGAATTGGGAATAGGGAATTGGTGTGTACTTCATGAGCCTGAAAAAGGCTTTATTACATCTGTTATTACATCTTGCCGTGCTGCATCACTTGTTGCAAATGGTGGCGAACTTCTTGGGTTTGTTCTATTTCCAACTGTCGCAACTTTTGAAATAATTCTACACAGGGCTGAGAGTTCATTTCCTGTGCATCTTTGATGTAGCAGTCATAAGCCTTTACTGCTTCAGCTTTATTATGCAGCACGGTGAGGAAGTCATACTCTAGGTTGCTAATGGGTTGTTGAGATTGACCGTTACCCGTAGTCATAGATTGATTCTCCTTGAGGTGACTATTTGATTTTTACTCATGCTCAAGGAATGATTCATCTATCTATAAGGGTACAAAAAAATACGTCTCAAAGAGGTTCAAACCTCAATTTTAGCTGTATGTACACAGCACTTTTCAAATAAATCAAGTCACATTTTAATGTCACAAATCTTCTCGGTTGGGCATACTATGGCTAGGCGACGCAAGCTATCCACATGCTCAGTATAACTCCTGCCTACCCTGGGTAAATAATGTGAATAATAGAAAATCACTTGTATCTTGGTGCATACAAGTAGTATAACAGCCTAACAAATGCTATAATAAGGGTTGGCAATTATCAATTATTTACAAATCTTTAATATTGTATATTAAAGTTATTTTTATCTTAAAAAAAATCAAGGTCAACCTTACGATAAAATACAATTTCTGGCAATTGTGGTTAAAGGCAGGATAATGACAAGTTAAGGAAGGAATTATTTTTCTGGCAGAAAAGTATTTGATACTCCTGAACAAGAATCATGCAGGTAAGACTGACTTACCGCAAGAGGGGTTTTATGAACGAAAAAGTAAAATCGGGTTCGCGGAACGTTGCAATTGTTGGACCTTATTTAAGTGGAAAAACCACACTACTAGAAAGCTTATTATTTGTCAGTGGAGCAATTTCGCGCCCGGGTAATGTGAAGGATGGTAACACGGTGGGGGATAGTGCGCCAGAATCGCGCGATCGCCATATGAGTGTGGAAGTCACCGCCGCCAGTACAGAGTTTAAAGACACTCGTTTTACCTTTATTGATTGTCCGGGTTCGGTAGAATTTGCCCAAGAAACCTACAATACTTTAATAGGAGTTGACGCAGCAATTGTCGTTTGTGAACCCATCAGCGAACGGGTTCTGACCCTAGCGCCCTTATTTAAATTCCTGGATGATTGGGAAATTCCCCATCTGGTGTTTGTGAATAAAATGGATAGGGCAAATATTCACGTTTTAGAAACATTACACGCACTCAAAGCAGTTTCTAGTCGTCCTCTGGTAGCTCACCAATACCCAATCATGCAAGGGGAACAACTCACCGGATTTATCGACATGGTGAGTGAACAAGCATATCAATATCACCCAGGCGCACCTGCTGATTTGATTCCTTTTCCTGAAAATTTAAAAGCAGAAGAACAAATCGCCCGGTCGGAAATGCTCGAAGCTTTGGCGAATTTTGACGACCACCTACTCGAAAAACTTTTAGAAGACATTGAACCACCCCAAGAAGAAATTATTCAAGACTTAAAACTAGAATTAGGGGCGGATTTGGTAGTTCCGGTGTTCTTTGGTATAGCAGAAAAAGATTATGGTGTCAGACCTCTGTTAGAAGCACTACAACGAGAAGCGCCGGAATCAGAAACCACAGCAGAACGTCGTTTAAGAAATATCAAAGGGAATCACCCCTTAGCCCAGATATTAAAAACTTACTATACCCCCCAAGGTGGCAAACTCTCCTTAGTGCGTGTGTGGCGAGGTGAATTAACTGATGGTATTGTCCTAAATGGTGTTCGGACTGGGGGAATTTACCGCCTCATGGGACAACAACAGCATTTAGTTAATCAAGTCGGTGCAGGTGAAATTGTCGCTTTGAGCCGTTTAGAGGGTATCAACACAGGAGAGACAATTTCTACACAAACCCCGGCGAAGGAATTACCCAAAGCCGAACAGTTAAGGCCAGTCTATGCTTTGGCGATTACACCGGAAAGACACAATGATGAAGTAAAACTCAGCAGTTCCCTGAGCAAGTTGTTAGAAGAAGATCCTTCCTTGGCTTGGGAGCAACACGGGGACACTCATGAGGTCATTCTCTGGGGTCAAGGTGAAATTCATTTACAAGTCGCCCTAGACAGACTGCGCCGCAAATATCACTTACCGATGACAACTCATCAGCCGCAAGTACCATATAAAGAAACCATCAGTAAAACTGTGGCTGCGGTTCATGGACGCTACAAGCATCAAAGTGGTGGTCACGGCCAATTTGGTGATGTTTTCCTGGATATCAAACCCCTAGCACGGGGAAAAGGTTTTAACTTCGATGAAACTATAGTTGGGGGTGTAGTTCCTAAACAGTATATTCCCGGTGTAGAAATGGGTGTGCGGGAGTTTTTAACACATGGGCCTTTGGGGTTTCCCATGGTAGATGTGGCTGTCACTCTCACTAATGGTTCTTATCACAGCGTTGATAGTTCTGAACAAGCTTTTAAACAGGCTGCACGATTGGCAATGCAAACGGGAGTACCCCAGGCTAAACCGACTCTGCTAGAACCGATTCTGCGGGTGCGAGTGACAACACCGAGCGAATTTACCTCTAAGGTACTGCAATTATTGAGTGGTAGAAGAGGGCAGATTTTAGGATATGAGGGCAAAGATGATTGGCAAAACTGGGATCATGTATCTGCATACTTGCCCCAAGCTGAGATGCAAAACTTTATTATAGAGTTGCGATCGCTCACCCTGGGTGTTGGGTTTTTCCACTGGGAACATGACCATTTCCAGGAAGTACCAGATAAACTTGCTGAACGTGTGCTAATGCGGAATGGGAATGGTAGCAAGGGGAACAGTAAGTAATATCTTCAAGTTTCTTGATCCGTGGCTCTAGGAGTGGCAATAACAGTCACTCCCATTTTCTATTAATCACCTTGGGGGTATTCATTCCACAGTGTCGTAATTTCACGTAAACTTTGGTGATTACCATTACCCAAAATCAAGTGATCTAATAATGGAATGCCTAAAAGCCGCGCCCCTGCTAATAATTGACGGGTTAATTCTATATCTTCTGGGCTAGGTTCCACATTACCTGAAGGATGATTATGAGCAATAATTGCCCGGGTTGCACCTTGACGAATGACTTCTCGGAAAATTTCTCGCGGGGATGCTAAGGTTTCCGTGGCAGTACCAATAGTAATTACTTGGGTTCCCAATAACCGATTTTTCACATCTAACAGCAACACTGCAAAACGTTCTTGTGTTTGCCACATTAAATCTTGACTAAGTGCAGCCGCAGCCACAACGGGGTTATCAATGGGTGTACTGTCTGATGGGCGAAATTGAAAGGTACGTTTCCCCAATTCAATTGCCGCTAAGATAGTGGTGGCTTTGGCTGGGCCAATACCAGGAATTTGCATTAATTCCGCTGGGTTAATCTCTCGCAGAACTGCTAGGGGGTCACGTTGATGTTTACTTAGTTCTTGTAATATATATTGTCCTAATCCTACAGCCGAAAGTTTTCCTGGACCCTGGCCAGTACCTAAAAGAATTGCAATTAACTCAGCTGTAGCCAAAGTTTTAGCACCGTGGCTCATTAAACGCTCGCGTGGACGCTCATTAGTGGGAATATCGGCAATTCTGAGGCAATAAGTCATAGAAGAACTAAGGGGAGGAATCACTTAGATAAGACTATTCTTATTTATCCCTCTTTTGGTTCATATTTGATCGCTAGGTAAAAAACTTTAACAGAAAATCTTCACCACATAACCAAAATCCCCCATAGATGAATTTAGGGGCTACCTTTCCAAGAAAAAGTTGGTGTAGCCCCCACTGATAGTCAGCTGATACCAAATAATTAAAATCCCATTGCTTGGGCTACTGCCCCTACTTCAGCATCAATGCCTTGTTTAAATTGGCTCTGACTGTGTTTAATAGCTGTATCTGGGTCTTTTAAACCATTCCCTGTGAGGACACAAACCACTGTCGCCCCTGTGGGAACTTGGTCTTTAACCTGCAATAAACCGGCTACAGATGCAGCGCTGGCGGGTTCACAGAAAATACCTTCTGATGATGCTAAAAGTCTATAAGCATCGAGAATTTCCTCATCGGTAACGGCTTTAAAACTACCTTGACTAGCAGATTGGGCAGCCATGGCTTTATCCCAACTAGCAGGGTTACCAATACGTATAGCTGTGGCGATGGTTTCGGGATGGGTAACAGGATGCCCATTTACCAGGGGAGCAGCCCCTGCGGCTTGGAATCCCATCATCCGCGGTAGGCGATCGCATTTTCCGCCTTGGTGATATTGACAAAACCCCATCCAATATGCTGTGATATTTCCCGCATTACCCACTGGGATACACAACCAGTCTGGAGCATTACCCAAAGCATCTACCACTTCAAATGCTCCGGTTTTTTGTCCTTCCAAACGGTAGGGATTCACGGAATTAACTAAAGTAATGGGATAGCTTTCGGACATTTCCCGCACAATTTCCAGGGCGCGGTCAAAATTCCCTTTGATTGCTAAAACTTCCGCACCATACAATAAAGCCTGTGCTAACTTACCCAAGGCTACATAGCCATCGGGTATCAACACAAAAGGCTTCATCCCGCCACGTTTAGCATAAGCTGCCGCCGCCGCTGAGGTGTTCCCTGTACTAGCACAAATTACTGCCTTAGCCCCAGCTTCCTTAGCCTTGGTGATTGCCATGGTCATCCCCCGATCTTTGAAGCTACCAGTGGGGTTAAGACCATCGTATTTGACAAATACTTTTACCTGTCTGCCAATGCGTTCGGCGATGGCCGGTACTGGAATCAAGGGAGTATTACCCTCTAGTAAGGTAACAACCGGCGTTTTCTCGCTTACAGGTAAATATTCGCGATAGGCTTCTATCAGTCCGGGCCAAGGTTGGCGAGTAGATTTAACAACAGACAAACTCACAGTCACAGGTTTTAAAAGTTTTTAACTAAGGATTGGGGATGGGTAAGCCCTCCATTGGCAAGGGAAAAACTTAATTTCTCCTTTCGAGGTGCTATTTTCTAGATTTTTCATTCTATAAGAATATTATCCACATTGAGTGCCAACGTCTCACTGATGATTTTTATTTTATGTGAAATCCTCCTTTGTGATCACACTACTCTGCCTTCCCAGCCATGAATTCTGTGTGTAACTCAGGGGATACCATTACCTTCACTTATAAATACACTAGCCAAGTATGAGTTTATATGATTAAATATATACAACTGTTTAACTAATCTTAACTTAACGTTATTATGATGTTTATATAGATGGTGTGAGTCAATTTAGGAAATTTATTTAACAATGCCTACTTGTTCATCTAGTGTTTCCGAACGTCCCTCCCAGACTCTCTGGGTTAGCGATGTCACCAAGTCTTATTATCAAGAAGACCAACACGCGAAACTTCAACACCTCCAAGCAGAAGTAGATTCTTTGTTAGAGCAATTACAAAACCTTAAACAACAACGTTTAACCGAGAACAACTCAGAAGTTTGACAGTCTCAGATATAATCCCCTGTTTACACAGGTTTCCAGATTCACCGCGTTTAATCTTAGAGCGTGGTGATATTTTTTCGACGTTTAGCTGTCTGCTATATAAAACCTAGACAAAGCTAGACTTTACTTTCTACTTCAACGGGGGCATGGGAGCGGTTATCCCTTAGTAGACTTGCACGCCTTAGCCAGACGCGATATTTCTCTTAAGATTTACAAGAAAGACTACCGCTATCATTGCTTGGTTTTCGCGTTGGCAATAGTCTTAATTCAATACTTAATATCGTATTATATATCAAGTGGGCGATTTTATTAACTCA